>NZ_JBSHJY010000017.1:0-61278 GCF_053619715.1 Agromyces sp. NPDC055520
CATGTCGCAGCGACAACTCAGGCGAAGAGCGCCTCGACCGGTCCGCGGGCGAAGTAGATGAGGAACCCGGCCGCGACGATCCAGAGCAGCGGGCTGATCTCACGGGCCTTGCCCGACAGCGAGCGCACGACGACCCAGGCGATGAAGCCCGCGCCGATGCCGTTGGCGATCGAGTAGGTGAGCGGCATGACGGTGACCGCGAGGAACACCGGCAGCAGCACCGAGAAGTCGGAGAAGTCGATGTGCTTGATCTGCGCCATCATGAGCGCACCGACGATCACGAGGGCGGCCGAGGCGACCTCGGTCGGCACGATCGAGACGAGCGGCGTGAAGAACATCGCGACGAGGAAGAGCAGGCCCGTGACGATGTTCGCGAGGCCCGTGCGTGCGCCCTCGCCGATGCCGGCGCCCGATTCGATGAAGACCGTGTTCGACGACGCCGAGGCGTAACCGCCCGCGACGGCGCCGACGCCCTCGACGATGAGCGCCGACTTCAGCCGCGGGAAGTCGCCCTTCGCGTCGGAGAGGTTCGCCTCTTTCGAGAGGCCCGTCATCGTGCCCATCGCATCGAAGAAGTTCGTGAAGACGAGGGTGAAGACGAGCATGACGGCGGCGAGCACGCCGATGCGCTCGAAGCTGCCGAACGAGACCTGGCCGACGAGCGAGAGGTCGGGCACGCCAACGATCGAGCCGGTGAGCTCGGGCACCGAGAGGCTCCAGCCGCCCGGATTGAACTCGTCGCCGGCGAACATCGGCCCGAGGTTCCAGATCGCCTCGACGACGACCGCGAGCACGGTGCCCGAGACGAGGCCGATGAGGATTCCGCCCTTCACCTTGCGCGCGACGAGGATGCCCGTCAGCAGCAGGGTGAAGATGAACACGATGGTCGGCACGGTCGCGACCGAACCGGCGACGCCGAGACCGACGGGCGGCGACGACGCACCCGTCGCGGTCACGAATCCGGCGTTCACGAAGCCGATGAAGGCGATGAAGAGGCCGATGCCGACGGTGATGGCGAGCTTCAGCTGAATCGGCACGGCGTCGAAGATGAGACGGCGCAGGCCTGTCGCGGCGAGCAGCACGATGATGAGGCCGTTGACGACCACGAGGCCCATCGCCTCGGGCCAGGTGACCTGGCCGACGACCGAGACCGCGAGGAACGAGTTGATGCCGAGGCCCGCGGCGAAGCCGAAGGGCAGGCGCGCGACGAGGCCGAAGAGGATCGTCATGACGCCGGCGGTCAGGCCCGTGACCGCCGAGACCTGGGCGAACCCGAGCTGGTCGCCGTCGACGTCGACGCCCGACGACAGGATGATCGGGTTGAGGATCACGATGTAGGCCATCGTCACGAAGGTGACGATGCCGCCGCGCACCTCGTTCGAGACGGTCGAGCCGCGCTTCGTGATCTCGAAGAAGCGATCGACGGGATGCCGCGGCCGCTCGCTCTGCGGGGCCGCCTCGGGCGTCGCGTCGGAAGCAGGTTCGGGCGCGGTGTCGGGGGTCGTTTCAGTGGTCATCCGGGAACCTTCGATGAGGGACGCGTCTGCGACGCGACGGGTGGACTGAAGCTGCTCAGGTGAACAGCTTGATGATGTGCTCGCCCACGATCAGGTAGAGACCGAAGATCACGGCCAGGCCGCTGACGACGAAGCACGTCACCGCCGCGAAGAACGCGAGGCGCTTCTGCCTCTCGCTCAACGGGCTCTTCTTGGCCGCCTTGGCCGCCCGCTTCTCAGCCTGGCGGATCTCGGCGGGCGTCACCACGGTGATCGCGTCGGTGAACTCGGCGGGCGTCACGATGGGCGAGCGGCCCGAGAGCGTGAGCAGCCTGACGCCGAGCGAGTATGCGGAGACGACGACGACGGTGCCGATCATCGCGGTGACGAAGACGAGGAGGAACGCGCCCATGTCGATCACGAGGCCACCTTCTTCTTCGGCTTCGGATTGCGCTTGATCTTCACCGCACGGCCCGAGTGGGCGACCTCGCTCACCACGTTGTGGTGGGAGACCTCGTTGCGGCGCGACCAGAGGAAGATGCCGGCGATGACGCCGACGCCGACGACCGTGTCGATGATGATGCCGACGACGCCGAGGTGGGCCACGACCGCGGCGAGGGCGCCGACGCCGCCGGCCGCGGGCAGCGTGAGCAGCCAGCCGACGCCGATGCGGCCGGCGGTGCGCCAGCGCACCTTCGAGCCGCGGCGCCCGATGCCCGAGCCGATGACCGAGCCCGAGGCGACCTGCGTCGTCGAGAGCGCGAAGCCGACGTGACTCGAGGCGAGGATGGTCGCGGCGGTCGCGGTCTCAGCCGCGAAGCCCTGCGCCGGCTTCACGTCGGTGAGGCCGGTGCCGAGGGTCTTGATGATGCGCCAGCCGCCCATGTACGTGCCGAGGGCGATCGCGATGGCGCACGTGACGATGACCCAGAGCTGCACCTCGGCGCCGGCGGGCTGGAGGCCCGCCGCGACGAGGGTGAGCGTGATGACGCCCATCGTCTTCTGCGCGTCGTTGGTGCCGTGGGCGAGGGCGACGAGCGAGGAGGAGAAGATCTGCGCGTGACGGAACCGGTCGCGTCCGTCGGGCTTGCCGTCGTAACGACGGGTGATCGCGTAGGCGAGCTTGGTCGCGGTGTAGGCGATGAGCCCGGCCGTGAGCGGTGCGAGGAGCGCCGGCAGGATGACCTTGGACAGCACGACCGAGAAGTCGATCGCACCGACGCCGAAGCCGACGAGCGCCGCGCCGATCAGGCCGCCGAACAGCGCGTGGCTCGACGACGACGGCAGGCCGAGCAGCCACGTGATCATGTTCCACACGATCGCGCCGATGAGGCCCGCGAAGATGAGCTCGGGCGTGATGAGCACGCCGCCGTCGCCCTCTTTGATGATGCCGCCCGAGATGGTCTTGGCCACCTCGGTCGAGAGGAACGCGCCGACGAGGTTGAGGATCGCGGCGAGGCCGACGGCGACCTTGGGCTTCAGCGCACCCGTGGCGATGGGCGTGGCCATCGCGTTGGCGGTGTCGTGGAACCCGTTGGTGAAGTCGAAGAACAGCGCCAGTGCGATGACCAGCACGACGATGAGGGTGAGATCCACCGGCGCCTTTCGTACGTGAATACAGCCTCTGAGAGCACCCACGCCCCGGGAGGGATTTCACCAGATGTTCAGGGGGAGTGCGTTGCGGAAACGAGTCGGCCGTGCACCCATCGATACTACGTGACGGAACCCGCCTCCTCCACCACCGTAGCGAGGTCGACGCCGAACACGAAGGTGCGCCGCACCGAGCCTCCGGCGAGCACTTCGGGCAGCCAGCGACTCGCGTCGTCCCACATCTCGTCGAGCGGGATCTCGCGCACGTCGAACCACTCGGGGTCGAGCTCGTCCGACGGCACGGGCTCGCCCGCCCACCGGCGGCACACGAAGACGTTCGACTCCTGACTCCAGGCCGGCTTGTGCGGAAAGAGATAGCTCAGGATGCCGCGTGGCTCGAGGTCGTCGGCGGCCACGACGAGGCCCGACTCCTCGAAGATCTCGCGCACCGCGGCATCCGTCGCCGACTCGCCCGGTTCGAGCTTGCCGCCGGGCGCCACGAAGTAGCCCGTGCCGAGGCCGTGCTTCTTGCGCCCCAGGAGCACCTCGACGCGCCCTCCGTGCTCGCGCAGGAGGTAGCAGACGCACACCTGGGGCAGCGGCATCCAGCGGCCTCGCTTCCGGTCCCTGAGCTCGTCGAAGGGTCAGCCGAAGAGGATCTTCGCCTCGTCGTACCGCGACTGCGGCACCCGGTTGAGGCTGCCGACCGCCTCGGCGATCGAGACGGTGTGGATGTCGGTGCCCCGGAGCGTGACCATCGAACCCCACGCCTCGTCGTAGGCGGCGTCGACGGCGGCCATGCCGAGTCGGGTCGCGAGCACGCGGTCGTACGCCGAGGGCGCGCCGCCGCGCTGGATGTGGCCGAGCACGGTGGCGCGCGACTCGATGCCGGTGCGCTCCTCGATCATGGGGGCGAGCTGCTCCGAGATGCCGCCGAGTCGCGGGCGGTTGAAGGCGTCGAGGCCCTTGTGCGAGTGCGCCTCGTTCATGCCCGGCAGCGTGAAGCCCTCGGCGACGACGACGAGCGGTGCGCGCCCGCGGTCGCGCACCGACTCGACCCACTCGCAGATCTGCTCGATCGACTGCGGCTGCTCGGGGATGAGGATCGCGTGCGCGCCGCCGGCCATGCCGGAGTGCAGGGCGATCCAGCCGACGTGGCGGCCCATGACCTCGAGCACCATGCAGCGGCCGTGCGAGTCGGCCGTCGTGCGCAGGCGGTCGATCGCCTCGGTGGCGATCTCGACGGCGGTGTCGAAGCCGAAGGAGTAGTCGGTCGCGGCGAGGTCGTTGTCGATCGTCTTCGGCACGCCGATGACATTGATGCCGCCCTCGTCGTGCAGGCGTCGGGCGGCGGTCAGGGTGCCCTCGCCGCCGATCGCGATGATCGCGTCGATGCCCTGCTCGTCGAGCATGCGCTGGATGTTCTCGGGGCCGCCGCCCTCGCCCTCGAAGGGGTTGGTGCGGCTCGAGCCGAGGATCGTGCCGCCCTGCTTGGCGAGGCCGCGCACGTCGTGGCGCGTGATCGGTACGATGTCGGCCTCGACGACGCCCTTCCATCCCCAGCGGAACCCGACGAACTCGGTGTCGTGCGAGATGACGCCCTTCAGCACGGCTCCGCGGATGACCGAGTTGAGGCCGGGGCAGTCGCCGCCCGATGTCAGGATGCCGATCTTCATGCTCGTGGGACTCCTTGTTGCTCGCTGAGACGCAGTGCTCTGGGTTTCGTCGCCGGAGCCGCTTCATCGGGGCGCGACACCGGGAAGTCTAGCGAACCTCGACTTCCCGTTCGGACGCCGGCGGGCGGCGCCGCGCCCCGCCTACAGCGCGCCGTCGAGCGCCTGCCGCAGCAGGTGCTGCAGCGCGTCCATCTGCACGGAGTCGGCCGAGCCGGGCTCGACATCGCTGCCGTCGAGCGCACGCGCGGCGAGCCCCTGCTTCGAGTCGATGAGCTCGGCGATGCGCGCGTCGATCGTGTGCGCGGCGATGATGCGCCACGCGGTGACGGGCTCGTCTTGACCGATGCGGTGCACGCGGTCGATCGCCTGCGTCTGCTCGGCGGCCGTCCAGCTGAGCTCGGCGAGCACGACGTTCGATGCGGCCTGCAGGTTCACGCCGACGCCCGCCGCGGTGAGCGAGCAGACGGCGACGGCGACCTCGGGATCGTTGTTGAACGCGTCGATCGCGGCCTGGCGTGCCAGCGCGGTCTGGTCGCCGCGGAGCGATACGGTGCGCAGCTCTCGCGCGGCGAAGGCGGCCTCGGCCTGGTCCATCACGTCGATGTGCTTCGCGAAGAACACGACCTTGCCGACCGAGCGGGCGAGCTGGGCGGCGTAGTCGGCGGCGAGGCCTGCCTTCGCCTGACCGATTCGGCGCACCATCGTGAAGACGTTCTCGCCCGACTTCGTCGCCTTCGACTCTTCGAGTTCGGCGCTCGCGACGGCCCGGATGAACTGGTCGCGCTGGTCTTCGTCGAGGTCGCCCACGCGCAGGTGGCGCGCTTCGACGAGTGCCCGGAAGCGCCCGGCGAGTCGGTTGCCGAGCTCGCGCTCGGCGGCGCGCACCGAACGGCCGATTTCGTCGTCGAGCTCGACGGGCAGGTCGGCGATGCGCTTGGCCGGCAGGTCGGCCGCGACATCCACTTTGCGGCGGCGCACGATGCCGAGGTCGATCACGGCGCGTCGTGCGGCACTGTAGAAGCCGGGCTCAGCGGGCGTGAGCCCCGTCTCTTCGAGCTTGCCGAGCAGTTCGGGCGAGGGCTTGTCGCCCTCGATCCAGCCGAGGAACTTCCAGATCGCACGGAAGTCGTCGACGTCGTTGATGAGCGGCGTGCCCGTGAGGGCGAGCAGCAGGGGGTCACCGCCCGGCGCGGCACGACGGATGCGGTCGGCCAGGGCGAGCACGTTCTTCGAGCGCTGCGACGCCAGGTTCTTGATGAAGTGCGCCTCGTCGACGACCATGCCCTTGAAGCCGAGGGTCGACAGCCACGCCATGTGCCGGTCGAGCACGTCGTAGTTGACGACGACGACGTCGGCGAAGGCATCGAGGGTGTCGCCGTCGCCGTGGATGACGGTCGCGCGGCGATGCGGGGTCCACCGCTCGACCTCGCGCGCCCAGTTCATCTTCACGACGTTCGGCACCACCGCGAGCAGCGGGTAGGCACCCGAGACGGATGCTGCGAGCACCGACTGCGCCGTCTTGCCGAGGCCCGGCTCGTCGGCGAGCAGGAACGTGCGGTGGCCTTGGCGGGCGCTCTCGATGAAGCGCGCCTGGTGCTTCATGAGTTCGAGGCCGCGCGGCGAGAGCCGGTCGACCTTCGGCGCCTCGGGCAGCTCCATCGAGGCGGCCTGACCGCCCGAGCCCACCTCGAACGACTTGAACAGCGGACCGAGCAGCTCCCAGTTGGCGAGCCGGCGCACGGGCACGACGGGTGCGGACTGCTTCGAGAAATCGGGCGGCAGGAACGGGTTCGCGAGCTGCCGCGAGCGGACCGACGCCGGGATCACCTGGTTCTCGCTGAGCACCGGTGCAGCTGCGACCACGGGTTCACGGGTGATGATGAGCTCGTCGGGCGAGAGCTCGGCACCCGACTCGAGCAGCCAGTCGCGGCGGAACCGCTGCGCGACCGTCGAGATCGAGGCGTCGGGCTCGAGCAGCGCGATGAGACTCGTGTCGCGGGCCGCGGTCTTCGCGAGGATCTGGGCAATGCCGTCGAGTCGCTTGAGCAGCTCGGCGCGCGCGGCATCCGTCACCTCGGCGTCGGCCTTGACCCGTGCGCGCTCTTCGCGCATGAGCAGGGCGATCACCTGGAACTTCGTGCGATTCGTCGGGCCGAGCTTGCCCTTCTGCGCCTTCTGCTCCACCTCGCGCACCTTGCGCGCGAGAATGGGGATGATCGGTGCGTCGTCGTCGCGCGACCGCGTCCGCGTCCGCTGCCTCGTCTGGGCCAATGGTCCTCCAGTGTCTGGGCCGAATCCGGCACCCCCCTCGGCATCGAAGATGCTCGAGGCCGCTCGGCGGCACCGAACCGGTCGGTGACCGCGATACGCGAATCCCGAACCGAGCAGCGCGCGAACTCGGGTACGTCGACACCCACTCGTCGACACCCAGCTCGCGCGGTCGGACGTAGAACGGATTCGCCGTGCGCAGGGCCAGTCTAGCGCCAACCCCGTGCAAGTTCGGCGCGACAGGCCTACCCTTGCCTCATGGACGGTCTCGCAGGTGCGGGCGACGGCGTCTCGCCCGATGACGACTTCACGGTGTCGCAAGACACGGAGTTCGACGAACCGGGCGACGCGGCCGACGACGACGAGCGGGCGATCGACGACAGCCTCGACGACGAGCTACCCGGCGTCGACGCCGAACGTCATGTCGACCTCGCCGACGAACGCGACGCTCCGGCCGCGGAGTGACGACCGCGCGGTGACGACCGTGCGGTGACGACGCGGTGTCGACCGCGCCGTGCCGACCGCGCGTTGAACCGCGCGGTGCGCGCGGTTCGACGCGGCGGATCAGACCCCGCCGCCTCCTCCCCCGCCGCCTCCGCCGCCCGAGGATCCGCCGCCGCTCGAGCCGCCCGACGAAGAACTGCCGCTCGATCCCGACCACGAGGCGCTCGAGGCCGAGGAGAACGACGAGATGCCGGCAGCGAACAGGCCGGCGTTGAACCCGTCGCGCCCGGAGTACCAGTACGGTTCGGTGCCGAGCTGTTCGTGCAGCGCCGAGAGCACCTTGCCCCACTCGCGCTCGAGGCCGAACAGCACGGCATACGGCAGCAGCCGCTCGTTGAGCTTCAACACCGTGACCGGGTCGAGGGCGACGGCCGAGACCGCGGGCGCCGCGGCATCCGTCGTCGAAGGCACCGCGGTCGGCACCGCGGGTCGCTGCACCCGGAGCGCGCCGCTCGGACTCTGCAGCACTCGCAGCCGATCGGCCTCGGCGAGACGGATGTACAGGCGCAGCCCCTCGAGGTGGTCGCGGATCGCACGGCCCTGCTCGGTGAGCGGGCGCACGCCGACGACGACGACGAGCGTCAAGACGGCCGCGATGATCGCGACCATGAAGCACACGGCCGGCCAGACACCGCCCATCTGATCGTCGAGGGCGACGATGCCGAGCACGAGCGAGATCGCCGCGGCGATCACGGCGGCGACGGCCAGCAGCACGCGGAGTCCGGTGCCGGGGCTCCAGCGCAGCCCCTGCGACATGACCTCCTTCGCCACTCCCGAGCGCAGTGCCAGGAGCTGCCGACCGAGGCGCACGTCTTGCGCGAGCTCTCGCCGCTCACCCGGGTGCGGGCGGTCGAAGAGCGCTGCGACGACGGACCGGGCGTCGGCGTCGCCGGGGCCGCCGGCACCGACGAACTCGACGGCGTACTTCTTCGCGCCCGATTCGACGATGCGAAGCTCGCCCGCGACCGCGCGCTCGAGGATCGTCGCCGTGACGCCCTTCTCGGGTGCGCCGACGAGCTCGGCCGCGACCAGCGTCGACACTCCCGCGGGCGGCTCGTACTCGGCGATGATCGTGCCGCGCCCCGGATGATTGCGCCAGCGGGTGCTGCGCAGGAACACGGCCGCCGCGGCGACGAGCGCGGCGAGCCCGGCGGCGATGGCGCCCGCGATCGCCGCGGGCGACGAACCGAACGCCTCGTCGCGCGGCACGAAGGTGCCTTCGGCGAACGCCACGGCGAGGGTGAGGTTCTCGTAGGGGCCGAGGTCGAGTGCCTCGGCCGTGATGACGGTCGGCTGCTGCTGCCCCTGCTCGAGCGAGTCGCACGGGGTGTTCGAACCGCCGTAGCCCCGATAGCAGGCCGCCTCGCCCGTGAGCGCGCCCGCGACGTCGTCGCTCAGGTGCAGCTCGGCGCTCACCCTGCCGAAGGGCTGCGCCCACCCAGTGCCGTTCACGTCCCAGTAGAACTCGTCGACGTTCGCGTCGTCGGGCTGCAGCGTGACGTTGTGCTGGCGGTAGCCGATGACGTAGCTCTGCTCGCCGTGCACGTAGTCGTCGGCGCGGATCGTGATGAAGACGAACTCCTCGTCGTCGTCATCGTCGCTCTCTTCGACCTCGAACGGGCGAGGCGTGCCGGCGGCGTCGGTCACCGTGATCTGCTCGATGTCGGTGGGATGCCCGCGGTACGAGCTCGGGATCGCACGACGGATGCCGCGGTTCTGATCGAACTCGGGGAACCGGGCGACGATCGTCTCGGTCGTGTCGAGCACCGAGTGGCCGCCCTCGTCGCGCGAGAGCTCGTAGACGGCGTCGAACGAGTCGAAGGTGAAGTCGTCGACGCCGGTCTCGCCGACGGCCGCGGCCGGCAATGCGCCGGCGAGCGCGAGGGCTGCGGCGAGCACACCGGCGACGACGGATGCGGTTCGGGATGGGCGCATGCCCCTACGCTAGCGGGCCTCGGCGCTCGGGCACGGGTTCTCGGGCGCTCTCGAGCGCCCACCCGTCACGCGCGACGCAGGCGCAGGCTGTTGAGCACCACGAACACGCTCGAGAACGCCATCGCGGCCCCCGCGATCATCGGATTCAGGAACCCCGCCGCCGCGAGCGGGATCGCCGCCACGTTGTAGGCGAACGCCCAGAACAGGTTGCCCTTGATCGTGCCGAGCGTCGCCCGGGCGAGCGAGATCGCATCGGCGATCGCGCCCGGCTCGTCGCGCGTGAGCGCGAGGTCGCTCGCCGACGCCGCGGCATCGGTTCCGCCGCCCATCGCGATGCCGAGATCGGCAGCGGCGAGGGCCGCCGCGTCGTTCACGCCGTCGCCGACCATCGCGACGCGGTGGCCGCCCGCTTGCTCGCGACGCACGATCTCGAGCTTTCCCTCGGGGCTGACCCCCGCGTGCACCTCGTCGATGCCGAGGACCGCGGCGACCCGGGCCGCCGGCCGCTCGGCGTCGCCCGTCACGAGCGCCGGGCGCAGCCCGAGGCCGCGGAGGCGGTCGACCGCCTCGCGGGCGCCGTCGCGCACGCGGTCGCCGACTTCGATGAGCGCCTGCACCTCGCCCGCCCGGCCGACCGCCACGAGCGTGTCGTCGGATGCCGCGGCGCGGGCCTCGAGGGCGGGCGACCACGCGTACCCGAGCCCGACCACGAAGGCCGGCCTGCCCACCGCGATGTCGACGCCGTCGACCGTGCCCGTCACCCCGAGGCCCGCATGGGCCCGGAACCCGGTCACGTGTGCGGCGCGCCACGCCGAGCCCGAGGCATCCGCCCCCTCGACGATCGCGCGGGCGATCGGGTGCTCGGAGCCGTGCTCGAGTGCCGCGGCGAGGTCGAGCGCGACCGCGCCGGCCGACCCTGCGGGTCCGTCGGCGGTGGTCACGCCCGTGAGGCTCATGCGGCCGGTCGTCAGTGTGCCGGTCTTGTCGAGCAGGATCGTGTCGACGTCGCCGGCGCGATCGAGCGCCTCGGGGCCGGTGATGAGGATGCCGCGTTCGGCGCCGCGCCCGGTGCCGACGAGGATCGCGACCGGCGTGGCGAGGCCGAGGGCGCACGGGCAGGCGATGACGAGCACCGCGACCGCGGCCGTGATCGCCTGGTCGACGGGGCTGCCGGTCGCGATCCACACGATCGCCGTCACGAGGGCGATGGCGATCACGATGGGCACGAACACCGCCGAGATGCGGTCGGCGAGGCGCTGCGCCTTGGACTTGCCGAGCTGCGCGTCTTCCACGAGACGGGCGATCTGGGCGAGCCTCGTGTCGGCGCCGACGCGCTCGGCCGCGACGACGAGGCTGCCGCCGTGCACGATCGTCGCGGCCGTGACCGTGCTGCCGGCGGCGACGTCGACGGGGGCGGGCTCGCCGGTCAGCATGCTCTCGTCGACACCGGCCTCGCCGCGCACGACGACGCCGTCGGCCGCCACCCGCTCGCCCGGCCGTACGACGAACAGGTCGCCGGGGCGCAGCGCCGCGATCGGCACGCGTTCTTCGCGTTCGCCGACCGCGCCGCCGTGGTCGGCGCGCAGCACCGACACCTCGCGCGGCGCGAGTTCGAGCAGGGTGCGCAGCGACTGACCCGCGCGCCGCTTCGACCGCGCCTCGAGCACGCGACCGAGCAGCAGGATCGTGATGACACCCGCCGCGACCTCGAGGTAGATGTCGCCGCCGGGCGTGCCGCGCACGCCGAAGCTCCACTCGTGGGTCATGCCCGGCATGCCGGCGTGCCCGAAGAAGAGCGACCACAGCGACCACGCGAAGGCGGTGAGCGTGCCGAGCGAGACGAGGGTGTCCATCGTGAGGGCGCCGTGACGCAGGTTCACCGCGGCCGCGCGGTGGAACGGCCAGCCGCCCCACACCACGACCGGCGCGGCGAGCACGAGCGAGAACCACTGCCAGTTGGTGAACTGCAGCGCGGGCACCATGGCCAGCACGACGACCGGCACGGTCAGCACGGCCGAGACCACGAAACGCATGAACAGCGGGTCGGATGCCGCGGCGCCCGCGCCCCCCGAGGTCGGGCGAGCCTCCTCCCCCGCCTCCCCCGAACCGCTCGGCTCGCTCGCCCCGCCCGACACCGCGGCGGAACTGCGATCCGACACCCCGTGGACCGGCAGCTGAAGCGCGGCGTGGCGGGTCGCAGATCCGCTGACGGGCGCGGGTGCGGGCGGCGACGCGAGGGGCGCGGGCGGCGCCGGAGGCACGTGGGCGGTGTAGCCGGCCTGACGCACGGCCTCGACGAGATCGTCGATCGAGGTCGACGCCGGGAACCGCACGCGCGCCTTCTCGGTCGCGAGATTCACCTCGGCCTCGACGCCGTCGAGGCGCCCGAGGCGCTTCTCGACCCGTGAGACGCAACTCGCGCACGTCATGCCCTCGATGCCGAGGTCGATCGTGCGGGTGTCGTCCTGCAGGGTCATGCGTGTCTCCTTGGTCGAATTCCGATCCCAACAGTACCCCCTAGGGGTATCTGGTGCAAACGGGGTATCCTGTTCACGTGATCGAGGACATCAAGAAGCGCGCACTGCACCGCACGAAGATCATCGAGGGCCAATTGCGCGGCATCGAGAAGATGATCGAGAACGACGACTACTGCGTCGACATCATCACGCTCTCGCTCGCCGTGCAGAAGTCGCTCGGCTCGCTCAACAAGCTTCTCGTCGAGAACCACCTGCGCACGCACGTGACCGAGATGTACGACGCCGGAGGCGAGCAGCGCGAGGCAGCCGTGGCCGAACTCGTGCGCATCTTCGAGCTCTCGAACAACAGGGGGTAGGCGAGCGGATGCCGCGCATCGAGCCGGTCACGGGCGACATCACCGTGCAGCAGGTCGAGTCCGAGCGGGAACCCGACCCGCAGACCGCGCTCATCACGTGCCGGGCGCGGTCACCGCGAGCCAGTCGTCGAGCTCGCTCGGCTCGTCGGTGATGATGCCGTCGACGCCGAGCGCGCTCACCTCCTCCCAGTGCTCGTGGCTGTTGAGCGTGTAGCAGAGCACGGCGACGCCGATCTCGTGCAGCGCGACGAGGGCGTCGGGCTGCGCGGTGACCGAGGTCACGGTGGTGCCGAACCCGATGACTCCGAGCCGCTCGGCCATCGGCACCGGGTTCGCCGGGAGCTCCCTGATCAGCAGGATGCGGGGAATCGTCGGCGCGACCCGCTGCAGAGCGAATAGGGTCTCCAGGCTGAAGCTCTGCAGCACCACCCGACCCCGCAGGCCGTGCTGCTCGATGAGTCCGGTCACGGCGCGGATGCCGTCGTCGCCCCAGTCGGCCTTCAGCTCGATCAGCGCCCGCGCGTCGCGGCGTTCGGCGAGCGCCTCGAGAAACTCGTCGAGCGTCGGGATCGGAGTGCCGGCGAACTCCGCGCCGTACCAGGCGCCGGCATCGATCCGGCCGACGGTGTCGGCGTCGAGTTCGCCGATCGACCACGGGTCGCCGGTGATGCGTTCGAGCGTGGTGTCGTGGAAGAGCACGGGCACGCCGTCGCTCGTGAGCTGCACGTCGGTCTCGACGAACGCGAGCTCGTCCATCGCCAGTTCCAGCGAGGGCATCGTGTTCTCGGGGGCCGCGGCGCGATCGCCGCGATGCCCGACCGTGAACGCCGGTTCCCCGGGCTCGCGCAGGGCGCCGAAGACGTCGATCGCGTAGACGGTCGGCGGCACCTGCGCGAAGAGGAGGAGGCCGGAGAGCACCGCGACGGCGAGGCTCGCCAGGCCGATTCGCGCTGCTCGGGGTGGCGGGGTGAGGGGGTGGTACACGGGTTCGGGCCTTTCCACCGCTCGCGCGCCGTTGCGCGATCGGTGCAGGTCACTCTAGCAACACCGTTACCGTTTCGTTACCTCCCGAATGCGGGTCGTACGTGGCGCTCACACGATCGGGAGGTGCGGATACTCCGCCGATCGACCCTGGAACTCGAGGATGGCGGGGTTGCGGATGCGGCCGCCCGCGATCTCTGTCGCTCGATCGATCGTCTCCGACGCCGCCCAGGAGTCAGGACCCTCCATCACCGTTCGCAGGAACGGCATGAGCGCCTCGCTGATCTCCCACGTGGACGAATTCCACAGGTATGACGGGCTGTGATCGACGGCGTAGTAGTTCGTCGACTCCCCCACGGTGAACATGGGGTCCGAGAACGACGTGGGGCGGGCCCACTCGAACCCCATGCCGGCGTCGACCGACACGTCGACGATGAGGCTGCCCGGCCGGAAGATGCCGAGGTCCGCGGTGCGCAGGTAGGTGAGCGGCGAGTTCGGATCCTGCAGCGTGCAGTTCACCACGATGTCGCGCTCGGCGAGGAACGGGGCGAGCGCGACCGGCCCGTCGTCGGTGTTGACCGTGCTCTCGAACGGCGCCTCGGGGTTGTGCTCGAACTGGATGATGTCCACCGAGGGGATCGGCGACCCCACGGCCGCGGTCTCGCGATTCGTGAGCACCCGCACATCGTGGATGCCGTGTGCGTTCAACGCCGTCACGGCCCCCCTCGCGGTCGCCCCGAACCCGATGACGACCGCGCTCAGACGCCGTCCGTAGTCACCGGTCGACCCGCACAGCTGCAGCGCGTGGAGCACCGAGCAGTACCCGGCGAGTTCGTTGTTCTTGTGGAACACGTGCAGACCGAAGCCGCCGCTCTCGGTCCAGTGATTCATGGCCTCCCACGCGATGAGCGTGAGCCGCTTGTCGATGGCGAACTGGGTCATCTCCCGGTCCTGCACGCAATGCGGCCAGCCCCAGAGCACCTGGCCGTCGCGCAGGTCCTCGAGATCCGCGGCCTGCGGCTTCGGCAGCAGCACGATGTCGCACTGGGCGATGATCTCTCCGCGGGTGCCGAAGGCGCCGACGAACGGGGCCAGGGCCGCGTCGGACATGCCGAAGCGCTCACCGTAGCCGTGCTCGAGCATCATGCGCTCGCGAAGGTCGCCATCGATGCGTTCCAGGTGCGATGGATGCAGCGGCAACCGTCGCTCGTCGGGCTTCCGCGAGTGCGCGAGCACTCCGAGCCGCAGCAGTTGAGAGGTCGAGTCGGCCATGGCGGATGTCCTGTCTCCCGCCGGTGCACAGCACTCGACGGATTCGCTCAGAGGAATCCGCGATGAACTGGTCGCCGTCGAATCACCGGCCGCACGTGCGGCGGCCTGCTTCCGAGGCTACGCCATGCCGACGTGATCGGCGCGGCCGAGCCCGCCGGGCACGCTCACGCCCGCTCGTTGCCCCGACGGTAGTTGCCGCTCGCCCGCGCCAGCAGGTGCTGCACCTGCGTCTCGTCGGCGCGCTGCAGCGAGGCCACGAGACGTGCGGCATCGCGCCCGCCGACGGTCATCACCGCCCGACCGCCGCGCGAGACGATCACGCCGCCCTGCTTCGTGATGCGGTACTCGAAGGGGTCGGTCGCGAGTCGGCCCTGCTCGTCCGATGCACCGCCCCGTCCGGACACCTCGCTCCTATCGCAGGCTCTTCGTGTGCCAGACCGTCTTGGTCTCGGTGAACGCCGCGATGCGGCCGAGCGCGGGCGCCGCGGCATCCGCACCGGATTCAGGGCGCAGCACCCGCTTCAACGTGTCGGCCGCGTCGACCTCGAGCGAGATCCAGTCGAGGCCGCCGGCGCCCACGAGGTCGATCGCGTTGACGTCGGCGTGGCTCGCGAGCCACGGCGCGATCTCGGCGGGCGAGCCGGTGAGCACGTTGACGACGCCCTTGGGCACATCGCTCGTCGCGAGCACCTCGGCGAGGCTGATCGCCGACAGCGGGAACCGCTGGCTCGCGACCGCGACGACCGCGTTGCCGGCCACGAGCGCCGGTGCGACGGCAGAGACGAAGCCGAGCAGCGAGGTGTCCTGCGGCACGATGATCGCGACGACGCCGGTCGGTTCGGGCACCGAGATGTTGAAGTACGGGCCCGCGACCGGGTTCGCGTTGCCGGTGACCTGGGCGAACTTGTCCGCCCAGCCCGCGTACCAGACCCAGCGGTCGATGGCCTCGTCGACCTGAGCGGATGCCGCGGCGCGCGTGACCCCCTCGGCCTCCTCGATCTCGGCGACGAACTGCGCACGGCGCCCCTCGAGCAGCTCCGCGATGCGGTAGAGCACCTGACCGCGGTTGTACGCGGTGGCGCCCGACCAGCCCGCGACCGACGAGCGCGCGGCGACGACCGCATCGCGGGCGTCTTTGCGGGAGGCCAGCGCGGCGTTCGCGAGGAACGAGCCGTCGGCGGCGAGCACCTCGTAGGTGCGGCCCGACTCGCTGCGCGGGAACGCTCCCCCGATGTAGAGCTTGTAGGTCTTCGGCACGGCGAGGCGGCTCATCGCTTCGATCCCTTCGTGGCGGTCTTGGGCGTTCGAACCTTCGGTGATCGAGTAGGCCGCGAAGCAGCCGTATCGAGATCACCCTTCGCAGTGTCTGAGGTCTCGATACGGCGCTGCGCGCCCCCTCGACCACCGGTGATCGACGCCTGCCCGATCGGGGCGGGTGCGAGGTAGGCGGCGAGGCCGTGGCGGCCGCCCTCGCGGCCGTAGCCCGACTCCTTGTAGCCGCCGAACGGCGACGAGGGGTCGAATCGATTGAAGGTGTTCGCCCAGATCACGCCGGCGCGCAGCTGGTCCGCGACCGCGAGGATGCGGCTGCCCTTGTCGGTCCAGATGCCCGCCGAGAGTCCGTAGGGCGTGTTGTTGGCCTTCGCGATCGCCTCGGCCGGGGTGCGGAACGTGAGCACCGACAGCACCGGTCCGAAGATCTCCTCGCGGGCGATGCGGCTCGAGGTCTGCACGCCCGTGAAGATCGTCGGCGCGAACCAGAAGCCGTTCTCGGGGATGTCGCAGGGCGCGGTCCAGCGCTCGGCGCCCTCGGCCACGCCGATGTCGGAGAGGGTGCGGATGCGCTCGAGCTGTTCCTTCGAGTTGATCGCACCGATGTCGGTGTTCTTGTCGAGCGGGTCGCCGAGGCGCAGCGTCGAGAGGCGCAGCTTCAGTCGCTCGACGACCTCGTCGTGGATGTTCTCCTGCACGAGCAGTCGTGAACCGGCGCAGCAGACGTGTCCCTGGTTGAAGAAGATGCCGTTGACGATGCCCTCGATGGCCTGGTCGATGGGCGCGTCGTCGAAGACGATGTTCGCGGCCTTGCCGCCGAGCTCGAGCGTCACCTTCTTGTCGGTGCCGGCGACCTGCTTGGCGATCGCGCGGCCGACGCCGGTCGATCCGGTGAAGGCGACCTTGTCGACGCCCTCGTGCGAGACGAGCGCGGCGCCGGTGTCGCCCGCGCCCGTGATGATGTTCACGACGCCGGCGGGCAGCTCGGCCTGCTGCAGGATCTCGGCGAAGATGAGGGCTGTGAGCGGTGTCGTCTCGGCGGGCTTCAGCACCACCGTGTTGCCTGCGGCGAGCGCCGGGGCGATCTTCCACGCGAGCATGAGCAGCGGGAAGTTCCACGGGATGACCTGCGCGGCGACGCCGAGCGAACGGGGATTCGCACCGAGGCCCGCGTGATCGAGCTTGTCGGCCCAGCCCGCGTAGTAGAAGAACCAGGCGGCGACGAGGGGCACATCGACGTCGCGCGACTCCTTGATGGGCTTGCCGTTGTCGAGCGACTCGGCGACGGCGAGCTCGCGCGCCCGCTCCTGCACGAGTCGGGCGATGCGGAAGAGGTACTTGCCGCGGTCGCGCCCGCTCATCTTCGACCAGGTGCGGTCGTAGGCGCGGCGGGCGGCCGCCACTGCGGCGTCGACGTCGTCGGCGTTCGCATTGGCGATCATCGCGATGCGCTCTTCGGTCGCCGGGCTGATGGTCTGGAAGGGCTCGCCGCGGCCGTCGACGAACTCGCCGTCGATGAAGAGGCCGTAGCTGTCGCGGAGCGAGAGGATCGCGCGCGACTCGGGGGCTGGTGCGTAGTCGAGGAAGCTCATGGTGCGGAACCTTTCGGTTCGAGGATCATTCGGATGTGGGTGGTTCGGTGATCGAGTAGGCCCACCAGGGCCGCATCGCCAGGACGGTATCGAACAGTCAGTCGATCGTCACGTAGTCGGCGCCCGAGTAGTGCCCGGTCGCGATCTTCTGCCGCTGCAGCAGCACGTCGTTCAAGAGGCTCGAGGCGCCGAAGCGGAAGAGGTGGGGCTGCAGCCAGTCTTCGCCGACGGTCTCGGCGACCGTCACGAGGTACTTGATGGCGTCTTTCGACGCGCGGATGCCGCCGGCCGGCTTCACGCCGATGCGCTGGCCCGTCGCGAGGTGCCAGTCGCGCACGACCTCGAGCATGAGCAGCGTGACGGGCAGCGTCGCCGCGGGCGCCACCTTGCCGGTGGAGGTCTTGATGAAGTCGCCGCCCGCGAGGATCGAGAGCCACGATGCGCGGCGCACGTTGTCGTAGGTGACGAGTTCGCCGGTCTCGAGGATCACCTTGAGGCTCGCGCTCGTGCCGTCGGGCCGGGCGCAGGCCGCCTTCACAGCCGCGATCTGGTCGAAGACGAGGCCGTAGCGCCCTGCGAGGAACGCGCCGCGGTCGATGACCATGTCGATCTCGTCGGCCCCCGCTGCGACGGCCTCGGCGGTGTCGGCGAGCTTGATGTCGAGCGAGGCGCGCCCGCTCGGGAACGCCGTGGCCACGGCGGCGACCGCGATCAGGCCGTCGTCGGGGTCGCCGTGGGCGCCGCCGAGCGCCTCGACCGCGTAGGGCACCATGTCGCCGTACACGCAGACCGCCGCGACGCGGGGCGTGGTGGCGTCGGACGGGTCGGGACTGACGGCCTTCGCCACGAGCGATCGCACCTTGCCGGGGGTGTCGGCGCCCTCGAGGGTCGTGAGGTCGATGAGCGAGATGATGCGGTCGAGCGCCCACTTCTTGGAGCTCGTCTTGATCGAACGGGTGCCGAGCGCCGCGGCGCGTTGCTCGAGGCCGACGGCATCGACGCCGGCGATGCCGTGCAGGTATCGGCGCAGGGTCGCATCATCGGGCTCGCCGCCGAGCACGGCGACGGCCCGCTCGCGGGCGGTGACGAGTGAGGTGCCTGACATGAGAGAAGACCTGGCTTTCGTGAGTGGTGCGGTGACGACGGGAGCTGGTGCTCGGCGTCAGCCGTCGAGCAGGTGGATGGCGGTGGCCTCGTCGGTGACGAGCACCGAGCAGAGCCGGCTGCGCACGACCGCATCGGCGACGGCGTGCTTGCCCGGCCCCGAGACGACGGCGATCGCGAGCTGGGCACGGCGCAGCTCGTCGAGCGTGAGCCCCACGGTGCGGGCGTCGAGCGCCGGGTCGACGATGTTGCCGTCGGAGTCGATGTAGCGACCCACGACGTCGCCGACGGCGCCCTTCTGCACGAGCAGGTCGACGTCGGGCGCCGAGAGGTACCCGCTCTCGACGTGCACCGAGGAGTGGTCGGCCGCGCCGGCGCTGAACAGGTAGGCGTCGGCAGAGCGCGCGAGTTCGATGACGCCGGCGACGACCCGGTCGGACTCGATCGCCTCCTTCGTCTCGAGCCGTTCGAGGATCGCGGGGCTGGGCAGCAGCGTGGCACTGCCACCGCCCTTCTGGGCGATGCCGACGGCGGTCGCCGCCGCAGTGCCTGGCCGGCGGTTGAGGCTCACGCCGCCGTTGATCTGCACGACGTTGACGCCCGTGGCCCAGCCCTGGCGCAGGTGCTGCGAGATCTCGAAGAGGGTGCGCCCCCAGCTGACGCCGAGCGTGCGCGGCACGGGCCGCAGCGCGGTGAGGTAGTCGGCGGCGGCCTGCGCGGTGCGCGCCTGCAGCTCTTCGGGCGAGGTCACGCCGGCCGTCGAGACGACGATCGCGTCGTCGAGGCCGCGCTCGTCGCGCAGGCGCCGCTCGATCGGCAGGCGCCTGGCCCGCGGATGCAGGATCTCGATGCGGATGAACCCGCGCTGCTTCGCCTGTGCGAGGAGCCGGCCGACCTTCCACCGGGTCAGGCGCAGTGCCTGCCCGATCTCGTCTTGGGTCTTGTTCTCCTCGTAGTAGAGCTCGGCAGCCCTGATCGAGAGCAATTCGTCGATCTCGTCCATGCGCCTCCCCGGTCACCCTCCAGCGTAGGCAGCCGAGTGCGCATCGGCAACACTCGCAGGTCGACGTGCTCAGATGAGCAGAAGGCCGACGGATGCCGCGCGCGCAAGCACCCGTCAGGCGCCTCGCTCGTCTTCGAGGTAGCGCGCACGTGCGACGACCCCACCGCCGACTGCGGCGGGCACCGCCGAGGCGAGCAGGAAGACCAGCGGCCAGGTCCATCCGCCCGTCCACTGGTGCAGCAGCCCGACGACGAGCGGACCGATCGCGACGATCAGGTACCCGCCCGACTGCACGAAACCCGAAAGCGCGACCGCGCCCGCATGCGTTCGCGTGCGCAGGTTGATGAGCACGAGTGCGAGCGGGAAGAGCAGCGGGCCGATGCCGGCCAGGGCCACCCAGAGCCAGGTCGCCCAGGTGGGCACGAGCAGCAGGCCGAGGTAGCCCGCCACGAGGGTCGCCACCGCGACGGCGACGAGCAGCCCGACCTTGCCGTAGCGCGCGGCGATGAGCGGCACGAGGAGCCCGGCCGGCAGACCCATGGCCGCGTAGAGCGAGAGCAGCGCGCCGGCCTGGGCGGGTGAGACGCCCGCGATGTCGCGCAGGATCGTCGGCAGCCAGGCGAACGCCGCGTACGCGTTGAACCCCGACACGGCGAAGACGATCGTGAGCGACCAGGCGAGCGGGGAGCGGAGCGAATACCGGAGCAGCCCGGGATCGGCCTCTTCGGGCAGCACCTCGGGGGCGCGGCGCTTCGGGTGCAGCAGCATCGCGATCCACGGCACGAGCGAGACCGCCGCGACGAAGGCCCACTCGCCGAGCGAGACCCGCCAGCCCGCGGCATCCGCCACCGGCACGGCGACGAGCGGCGGCACGAACGTGCTGATCGACATCGCGGTCACGTAGATCGTCGTGAGAAGGCCGATGCGGTCGGGGAAGTAGCGCTTCACGAGCGGCGGCAGCAGCACGTTGCCGACGCCGATCGCCGCGAACGTCACGGCCGAGGCGGCGACGAGCCACAGCGCCGAACCGGCGAGGCCGCGACCGGCGAGGCCGAGCGAGAGCACCACGAGCGCGATGACGAGCGTCAGCTCGAGCCCCAGCCGCTTCGCGACCATGGGCGTCAGGATGCCGAACAGCGCGTAGCAGAGTGGCGGCAGCATGCCGAGGAAGCCCACGATCACGGGTGCGAGCGGCACCTCGACCTCGAGCTGGTGCAGGATCGGCGAGAGCGATGCCACCGCGGTGCGGAGGTTGAACGCCACGAGCACGATGCCCACGAGGGCCAGGGTGCGACCCGCCCAGAGCGGTCGGGGCGGGAGCGAGGTCATCCCCTCGAGTCTAGAGGCGGGCGGGCGCCGCTCAGCCGGCGAGGATGACGCGCGAACGCTCGACGTCGTCGCGAATGGTGTCGACGAGCGCCTCGATGCTCGTGAACGCCACCATGCCGCGGATGCGCTCGACGAATTCGACGTCGACGAGGTGGTCGTAGAGGTCGAGTTCGCGGTCGAGCACGTAGGCCTCGACCTGCTTCTTGGCGACGCCCTCGAAGGTCGGGTTGTCGCCGACCGAGATCGCCGCCGGGTAGCGGGTGCCGGCGTCGGTCAGCCAGCCCGCGTACACGCCGTCGGCGGGGATGAGGCCCTCCGACTCGGGCGAGAGGTTCGCCGTTGGAAACCCCAGCTCGCGGCCGCGGGCGGCGCCGTGCACGACGATGCCCGTGACCGTCGGCGTGTGGCCGAGCAGTTCGGTCGCCCGGCGCACGTCGCCCTCGGCGAGCAGCTCGCGGATCCAGGTCGACGAGACCCGTCGCTCGCCCTCGGGCCGCACATCGTCGATGACGTCGACCGTGAACCCGAACTTGGCGCCGAGTTCGATGAGCAGGGGCACGTCGCCCGCACCCCGCGCGCCGTAGCGGAAGTCGCTGCCGACCAGCACGGCCTTGGCGTCGAGCGCGTCGACCAGCACGCGCTCGACGAATTCGGTCGCCGGCACCGAGGCGAGGGCACGGTCGAAGGGCAGCAGCAGTGTGGCGTCGACCCCCGTCGTGGCGAGCAGCTCGAGCTTCTGACGCACGCTCACGAGCGACTCGGGGCACTTGTCGGGTGCGAGCAGCGCGAGCGGGTTGCGGTCGAAGGTGACGACGACGGTCGCGAGACCGCGCTCCTCGGCGATGCCGCGGGCACGCTCGATGACCGCGCGGTGGCCCTGGTGCACGCCGTCGAACTTGCCGATCGTCACGACCGAGGGTCCGATGCCGGCCGGCACGCCGGCGAGCCCTTTGAAGGTCTTCACGAGACATCCGCTCTCGAAGCCGGGGCACCGCTCGGGCGGTGCCTGGCGAGCCACCACATGCCGAGCACCGGCAGCACGAGCGGAATGAACAGGTACCCGGCACCGAATCGAGACCACACCGTGTCGTGCGGGAACAACTCGGGGAAGGCGATGCTGAGGGCGCCGATCACGATGACACCGGTGAACTCGAACACGATCGTCGCCCACGCGATGCGGTACCAGACGACGCCGGGGCGCACGAGCGCGATGGTCGCGACGATGTACACGACCGCGGCGAGGGCCGAGAGGGTGTAGGCGAGCGGCGCCTCGTCGAGCTTCGAGGCGATCTGCACGAACGATCGGCCGGTCGCCGCGAGCGCGAGCACCCCGTAGACGGCGACGAGCACACGGCCGATGCCGCTCATCCTTCGGCCCGGTCGCGCCTCGGGTCGGGCGCTGCGCACATCACTCATGTCGATCGATTCTCTCATTTCGGCGCTCACGCGGACTGCAGGGTCCAGATCTGGAACATCCGGTAGACCATGACGCCGACGGCGAGCGCGGCGACGCCGAGAATCACCGTCGACCAGCGGTTGCGTTCGACGAGCGCCCAGAAGGCGGCGGCCGGCGGCAGGATGAGCGCGCCGACGAGGTAGGTGCCGAACTCGAGCACGCTGCCGGATGGTTCGTTGCCGACCGCCGGCGCTGCGAACGCGACCACCACCTGCACGAGCAGCAGCACCTCGACGAGCGCGAGCGCACCGATCGTGAGGTCGCCCGGCACCCGGCCCGCGAGTCCCATGCCGATGCACAGCAGGCCGGCGACGACGGCGACGGCGAGCTGCACCCACGTGAACCACTCGATCATGCGTCGGCCTCCTTCGGTTCGGCGGGCGCCGGCGGCTCGGCCGGCGACGGCGGCTCGGCGGGCGGAAAGCCCGTGACGACCTTCAGCTGTCGGCCGCGCGGTTCGACGATGGCGACCAGGTGGTCGAGCGGGTCGACCGCGGCGAGTACCGAGGGCAACGGTTCGCCGCCGTCGAGAGCGGATGCCTCGAGGCCGGCCACTGCCGTGACGTCGACGCGCTTGCCGTGGCCGAGGTCGACGGCCTGCTGGGCCGTGAGGGTCACGACGGGCAGCGCCCGCCGCGCGGCATCCGCTGGGCTCATGATCGCCGACGCGACGTCGAATCCCTCGAGTTCGCCCGCTTCGTCGACGGTGAACCGGCCGATGCGGGTACGACGCAGCGCCGTGAGGTGACCTCCGGTGCCGAGCGCGGCGCCGAGGTCGCGGGCGAGCGCGCGGATGTAGGTGCCCGACGAGCACTCGACGCGCACGTCGAGGTCGACGTATCCGTCACCGGCGCGGAAGGCGAGCACCTCGAACGCCGAGACCGTCACCCGACGAGGCGCGAGTTCGACGGTCTCGCCGTCGCGCACGCGCTGGTAGGCGCGCTTGCCCGCGACCTTGACGGCGCTGACCGCGCTCGGCACCTGTTCGATCTCGCCCGTGAGCGGCGCGATCGCGGCCATGACGGCGGCTTCGGTGACGTCAGCGACGACGGATGCGGGAGCCGCCTCGAGCGCTTCGCCCTCCGCATCGTCGGTCGTCGTGTTCCATCCGAGGCGGATGGTGGCGAAATACTCCTTGTCGAGACCGACGAGGTAGTGCAGGAGGCGCGTCGCGCCGTTCACGCCCAGGACGAGGAGGCCCGTGGCCATCGGGTCGAGCGTGCCGGCGTGGCCGACCTTGCGGGTGCCGGCGAGGCGGCGCATGCGCGAGACCACGTCGTGGCTCGTGATTCCCTGCGGCTTGTCGACGAGGAGGATGCCGCTGTTCACGCCGTACAGGCTAACAGCCGTGCGCGGCATGTCGGCGCCGCACGCCTACGCTGGAGCAGTGAGGATCGGCATCATCGGCGCTGGCGCGCTCGGCGGCACCTTCGCGGCACTGCTCTCGAAGGCCGGGCACGAGGTGGAGGTCACGGCGCGCGGCTCGGGCCTCGCGGCGATCCGCGATTCGGGCATCACCTTGAGCGGCGCCTACGGCGAGGTGCAGGCCCGAGTGGCCGCCGGCGAGCGGCTCACGACACCGCCCGAGCTCGTGCTCGTCTGCACGAAGGCGCAGGACGCGGCATCCGCCATCGTCGGCAATGCCGAGCTCATCGGCGACGTGCCCGTGGTCGTCGTGCAGAACGGCCTCGACGGCGTCGCGACCGCCGCACGGCTGCTCCCCCGCGCCTCGTGCATGGGGCTGCTCTCGATCATCGCCGCCAACTACACCGAGCCCGGCGTGGTGCGCGTCACGACGCCCGCGACGAGCTATCTCGGCCGCGGCGACGGCCCGGCCGATGCCGAGTGCGCGCGCATCGCCGCTGTGCTCTCGGACGCGGTGCCGGTCGTCGCGATCCCCGGATTCCGGGGTGCGCAGTGGACCAAGCTCGTCGTGAACATGCTGAACGCCGTGCCCGCGATCGTCGGTCGCAGCGTGCAAGACGTCGTCGACGACCGACGGCTGCGACGCGTCGTCACGGCCTCGATGCGCGAGACCGTGCGCATCGCCGTCGCGCAGGGCGTGCGGTTCGGCTCCCTGCAGGGGCTCGGCGACCGCCGCCTTCGGCTCTTCGCGCGTCTGCCGCTCGCGATCGGGCAGCTGCTGCCGTGGTCGATGCGCGTGCGAATGGGCGGCGTGCCGAACCTCGGTTCCACGCAGCAGAGCGTTCGCCGCGGCCAGCCGACCGAGGTCGACTTCCTCAACGGCGCGGTCGTGCGCGAGGCATCCGCCGTCGGCCTCGACGCGCCCGTGAACCGGGCGCTCACCGCGCTCGTGCACGAAGTCGAGGAGCGGGGCTCTTCGCTGCCGGTCGAGCGCGTGCTCGCCGATGTTCCGGCCTGATCCTGGGCTCGACGAGCCGATGCGATCGAGCGGATGCCGCGGCATCCGTGGCTCGAAGGGATTGACGAAGGGGGCCCGGCGAACCGGGCCCCCTCAGTCTGCTTCCGCGAGCGCTACGCGCGCTTGCGGCGAATGCGAGCCACCACGAGGAACGCGGCACCGGCGAGCACGATGATGCCCGCGACGATCGCGATCGTCGTACCAGCGAAACCGGTGCTGGCAAGCCCCGAGCCGTTCGGCGGGGTGGCCGTGCCACCCTCACCGCCACCCGGAGGCGTGACCTTCGGGCCCGTAGCGCACTCGGGTGTTGCCTTCGGGTACGAGATCGTCACCGGAACCTCGGGGTTGACGACGAGCTTCGCCGTGATCGCACCGCGGGTCCACGCGAAGTTGCCATCGGTCTCGACCCACTTGCCGTCGACGAGCGCCCAGCCGGGCCATCCGTTGGCCTTGCCGTCGGCGTCGACCGATGCACCGGGCCACAGCTTCTTGCCCTTGAGCGTGCCGTCCGCCTTGAGGTCACCGAGCTCGATCGTCTCCGTGTTGGAGCCGGCCGTCATGACGAGCGATACCGCGCGGTTCTTCACCGTGTTCTCGGGGTCGGTCAGCTTGACGTCGAAGTTGATCCACGGCGAGTCGGCGTCGCAGGTGCCGGTCGCGACCGAGCCATCGAGCGTCGGCTCGCCCGGCTCCACCGGGCAGGGAGCGTCATTGAGCGTCCAGTCTCCGATGGTCTCGACCGGGTTGCCCGATGTGAACGCGTAGCCCGCTGCCGACTTGGCGGTGAGCTTCAGCTTGCCGTACGCGACGGTCTCATTCCATTCGACGCCCTCCAGCGTCGTGTCGTACGTGGCCTTGTAACCGCCGATGCCGCACTCATCGAAGAACGTCGCCTTCGGCACGGGGATCTTCTTCGGTTCCGGCTTCACGCAGTCCTCGTACTGGAGGAGGCTCTGGTCGCCCTGTGCGGCGTACGACTCGCCCTTGTACGTGAACGCCGGAATGATGTCCTCGCCCCACTGGTGCTCGAGGTGGCCGTTCACGACGGCCGCGAGTGCGATCGTGATGCGGTTGTACGGGTTCTTCACATCGCTCTCGGTCGCGTGGCAGATCGTGAGCTTCTTGACCGACGGCGAGTCGCCGCAGTCGCCCTTCAGGTTCTCGACCCGGCCGTCGGAACCAAGGCCGAAGCCATCGTTCCACGTCGTGTACGCGTAGACCCACGGACCGGTCTTCGCCGTGCCCGCCAACTCCACGGTGCCGAGCACGATCGTCTCGTTGCCCGTTGAAGAGACCGGACCCCGATCCATGCCGTCCGCGTTCTTCGGAGTCTTCTCGAAGGTTGTGGTGCCGACGCGCCACATCGATGCGCCGGTCTTGCCGCTCGCGTTCGAGAGCTTCAGCGTGTAGGTCACGTCGTAGTTGCCGGTCTCGGCATTGCAGACGGCAGTCGCCTTGAGGTCACCGGTGTGCGCGCTCGCGGGCGCAGCGACGCCGACGAGGGCGAATCCCGCGCCGAGCGCGAGTGAGGTGAGGATCGCCGCGATGCGGCGGAGCGGGCGGCGCGATGACCATCGCACGTGAGTGCGGGCATCGCCGTCGTGCGCCAGAGCGGCGCCGGGCTTGCTCATTCGGGGTGTCTCCATCGGTCGGCCCGGCAGGACGTCGAATCCGAGGTGACGGCGGCGCTCAGCGCGCACAACAAGGTCGACGAGCGCGTGGCACTCGTCGACGGGCGTCGGGTGTTTCGGGTGGTGAATCGGGTTCGCGTTGGCCGGGGGCTTGGCTATGTCCCCCATTATGTCCTCCGAAACGGGGACATGTAACCCGTTTTCTCCGCGAATGCGAAGTCCCACCCGAATTGGGGACGAAACGGGCCGCGAACGGGGTCGAATCGCCCGCTCACCGCGCCATTCGCAGCGACTGACGCGTCAGTCGCGCCCGTCAGCGCTCGTCGACGGCGCCGCGACGAGGATGCGCCGGGTCACGATTGTCGATCACGATGGATGCCGCGTGGCGCGGGTCGCTCTCGGCGTAGGCGATCTCGTCGGCCGGGTCGACGGGGTCGCCGTCGAGGGCGATCCGCACGTCCCAGAGATCGGCGAGCCGCGGGCGCAGCACGAAACGCCCGTCGAGCACCAGGATGGCGTCCTCGGGCCCCGTGATCCACTTCGGCTCGACCCAGGCGTCGCGCGTCGGGTCCCACACCCGGGTCACGAACGCCGTCGAGCCGCCGAGGCGGAACGGCTCGACGAGCACGCGGCGAAGCGCCGACTCGTCGAAGCCGTAGCGGTAGTACCGATCGGGTGTGTCGGCCCCGAACGCCGCCTGCGCGTCGCGGGAGCGATGGAATCCCTCCATGCTCGCGCGGAACACGGCGTGGTCGTGCTCTTCGAGCACAGCGGCGAGATCATCGGCGAACTCGGTCTTGCCGCTCTGCAGCGGCCCGTCGATCGCGACGATCGTGCGCCCGCGGCCATGGTACCGCAGCACTTCGTCGGCGATGGAACGCAGGAAGGTGACGCGTGGCGTCGTGACGAGCCGCATGCGATCGAGCCTAACCCCGCGGCATCCTCACCGCCGTAGGCTGTTCTGATGCCCCGCCCCCTGCCGAACGATGCGATCGCGATCGCGGTCGTCGAATGGTTCGCGGATGCCGCGCGGCCGCTGCCGTGGCGAGCGGCCGACGTCTCGCCGTGGGCTGTGCTGGTCAGCGAGTTCATGCTGCAGCAGACGCAGGTCGCGAGGGTCGTACCCCGATGGGAGGCCTGGATCGAACGCTGGCCGACGCCCGCAGCCCTCACGGCCGAGCCGCCGTCCGAGGCGGTACGCGCGTGGGATCGCCTCGGGTACCCGCGCCGGGCGTTGTGGCTGCACCGGGCTGCGAGTGAGATCGTCGAACGCCACGGCGGCGAGGTGCCCGCCGACCTCGACGCCCTGCTCGCACTGCAGGGCGTCGGCCCGTACACGGCGCGTGCGATCGCCGCGTTCGCCTTCGGGGTTCGAGTACCCGTCGTCGACACGAACACCCGCCGCGTCATCGCCCGTGCCGTGGCCGGGCAGGCCGAACCCGGGCCGCCGTCGACGACGCGCGACCTCGCGGCGATGCAGCGGCTGCTCCCCCGCGACGCCGACACGGCACGCCGATTCAACGCCGGGGCGATGGAGCTCGGTGCGACGGTCTGCACGGCACGAGCGCCGCAGTGCGGCGCATGCCCGATCGCCGACTCGTGCGCGTGGCGGGCCGCCGGCTACCCCGCATACACGGGCCCTCGGAAGGCGGGACAGGCTCGCTTCGAAGGTTCCGACCGTCAGGTGCGCGGTCTCGTCATGCGGGAGCTGCGGGCGGCGCACCGCCCGGTCTCCCGGGTCGAGCTCGAGCCCGTCTGGGCCGATGCCGCGCAGCTCGAGCGCGCGCTGACGAGCCTCGTCGCAGACGGACTCGCCGTCTGCGACGCCGACGGCTATCGCCTGCCCGAGGGCTGATCAGCGCGCGGCATCCGCTCCGTCGACGCTGTCGTCGCCGGCCGCGACACCGAAGTCGTCGTCTTCTTCGACCTCGCGCGGCTTGACGTACGGGTCGGCGTCGCCGGCGTACTCGGCCGTCGCGGCGAGCGACGCCGTCTCGGCATCACGAGACTGCGCCTCGCGAAGCAGAGCGCTGATGTGCTCGGCGTTCTCGGGGATCGCGTCGGCGATGAACTCGAGCGTCGGGGTCAGTCGCGCCGTGATGTTGCGACCCACCTCGCTGCGGAGCATGCCGGTCGCGGCCTTCAACGCCTTGGCCGAGTCTTCGCGCTCTTCCTCGGTGCCGTATACCGTGTAGAAGATGCTCGCGTGCTGCAGGTCGCCCGTGACGCGAACGTCGGTGATGGTGACGAAGCCGAGACGCGGGTCGCGCAGCCCCTTGTCGAGCCGCTTGGCCACGATCTCTTTGATGCGATCGGCCATCTTCCTGGCCCGTGCCGGATCCGCCATGTCCTTACCCTTCTCTCACCCCGCTCCGACCTGCGCCGGAGGGGTCCCGCTCTCGTGCCGAGCGAATCGGGGAAGGGGTCCCGTTCTCTTCGTTCAGGAAGAGAGCGGGACCCCGACCCTCGAGCAACTAGGCGCGGGGCTTCTCCCGCATCTCGATGGTCTCGATCTCGTCGCCGACCTGGATGTCGTTGAACTTGCCGAGGCCGATGCCCGCCTCGAAGTCCGTGCGGACCTCGGTGACGTCGTCTTTGAAGCGGCGCAGCGACTCGATCGCGAGGCTGTCGCCGACGACGACGCCATCGCGGATGACGCGAGCCTTGGCGTTTCGCGTGATCGTTCCCGACCGCACGATGACACCGGCGATGTTGCCGAACTTCGAGGAGCGGAACACCTCGCGGATCTCGGCGACGCCCGACTGGACCTCTTCGTACTCGGGCTTGAGCATGCCCTTGAGCGAGTCCTCGATCTCGTCGATGGCGTTGTAGATCACCGAGTAGAAGCGGATGTCGACGCCCTCGCGAGCTGCACGTTCGCGCGCCTTCGTGTCGGGGCGCACGTTGAAGCCCACGATGATCGCGTTGTCGATCGTCGCGAGGTTCACGTCGCTCTCGGTGATGGCACCGACGCCGCGGTGGAGGATGCGCAGCTGCACGCTGTCGTCGACCTCGATCTTGAGCAGCGACTCCTCGAGCGCCTCGACGGCACCCGACACGTCACCCTTGATGATGAGGTTGAGCGACTCGACCTTGCCCTCTTCGAGCGCACGGGTGAAGTCCTCGAGCGAGATGCGCTTGCGCGCCTTGGCCAGCTGGGCGTTGCGCTCGGCGGCCTCTCGCTTCTCGGCGATCTGACGTGCCGTGCGGTCCTCCTCGGTGACGAGGAAGGTGTCGCCGGCGCGCGGGACGCTCGAGAGGCCCTGCACCTGAACCGGACGCGACGGGGTCGCGGCGAGCACGGGGTCGCCGTTCTCGTCGACCATCGCACGCACGCGGCCGTAGGCCGTGCCCGCGACGATCGCGTCGCCGACCTTGAGCGTGCCCGACTGGATGAGCACGGTCGCAACCGCACCGCGACCCTTGTCGAGCTTCGCCTCGATGGCGACGCCACGAGCGTCTTTATTGGGGTTCGCACGCAGGTCGAGACCGGCGTCGGCGGTGAGGAGCACCGCGTCGAGCAGTTCCTGGATGCCGACACCCTCACGGGCCGACACGTCGACGAACATCACGTCGCCGCCGTACTCTTCGGCCACGAGGCCGAATTCGGTGAGCTGCTGGCGCACCTTCGCCGGGTTGGCCTCGGGCTTGTCGATCTTGTTCACCGCGACCACGATCGGCACGTTCGCCGACTGGGCGTGGTTGAGCGCCTCGACCGTCTGCGGCATGATGCCGTCGTCGGCCGCGACCACGAGGATCGCGATGTCGGTGACCTGCGCACCACGGGCTCGCATGGCGGTGAACGCCTCGTGACCCGGGGTGTCGATGAAGGTGATGGCGCGGTCGATGCCCTCGTGCTGGGTGTGCACCTGGTACGCACCGATGTGCTGCGTGATGCCGCCCGCCTCGCCGGCGACGACGTTCGCATTGCGGATCGCGTCGAGGAGTCGGGTCTTACCGTGGTCGACGTGACCCATGACGGTCACGACCGGCGGACGCTGTTCGAGGACGTCGTCGCCCTCTTCCTCGAGTTCGGCATCGAGGTCGATGTCGAAGCCCTCGAGCAGCTCGCGGTCTTCGTCTTCGGGCGAGACCACCTGGATCTTGTACCCCAGCTCGGCGCCGAGCACCTCGAAGGTCGCCTCGTCGAGCGACTCGGTCGCCGTCGCCATCTCACCGAGGTGGAACAGCACGGTCACGAGCGAACCGGGGTTCGCGTCGATCTTGTCGGCGAAGTCGGAGATCGAGGAGCCGCGACGCAGTCGGATGACGGTGTTGCCGTCGCCGCGGGGAACGCTCACGCCGCCGAGCGACGGGGCTTCCCGCATCTCGAATTCGGCGCGCTTCGTGCGCTTCGACTTGCGCGACTTGCTCTTGCCGCCGCCACGGCCGAAGGCACCGGCGGTGCCGCCGCCGGGGCCACGGCCACGGCCGCCGCCGCCCGCGGGACGCGGGCCGCCGAAGCCGGTGCCGGGCGCGCCGCCGGGACGCTGGAAGCCGCCGCCGGCACCGCCGGGACGAGCGCCTGCGCCCGCGCCGCCGGGGCGCTGGAAGCCGCCGCCGGGGCGACCGCCTGCACCGGCCGGACGCGGAGCGCCGGGGCGCGGCGAACCGGGGCGCGGCGCCTGCGGGCGCGGGATGTTGCCGGGACTCGGGCGCTGGCCCATGCCCTGCGCACTCGAGAAGGGATTGTTGCCCGGGCGCGGCTGGGCGGGGCGCGAGCCCATGCCCTGCGAGCTCGAGAAGGGGTTGTTGCCGGGGCGGGGCGTGCCCGCGCCGGGGCGCGGTGCACCCGGGCGGGGCGCAGCGGCTGCACCGGGCTTCGGGGCGCCGCCGGGCTTGACGGCGTCACCGTCGGTCGACGAAGACGCCGGGGCATCCGTCGACTTCTCTGCCGCAGCCTGCGCTGCGCGCTCTTCGGCCTGAGCCTGACGCTCGGCGACCGTCAGCGGCGCCTCGGCGACCGGGGCGGCCTCTGCGACCTCGGCCGGCGCGGGAGCCGGCGCCTCGGGGGCGGCCGGTGCCTTCGGGGCCGGCTTCGGGCCGGGCTTGACAGCGGGCTTCGCACCGGCTGCGGGCGCAGCGGGGGCCGAAGCGGCGGGCGCTGCAGCCGCGGCCGCACCTGCGGCCTCGAGCGCCGCCTTCAGGCGACGTGCGACGGGGGGCTCGATGGACGACGAGGGTCCCTTGACGTACTCGCCCATCTCCTTGAGCTTCTCAAGGGCGATCTTGCTGTCGACACCGAGTTCGGATGCGATCTCGTGTACGCGTGGTTTGGCAGCCACTTCTCTCCTGTTCCGGGTCTGCGCCCGGACAGGGGCAGACCATCAATGACGGACGGGTCTCATTTCGAGCCGCTCATGAGTCTTTACTCATTAGTGATCACGCCGTTCAGCCTGTTCTCTACGTTGCTGGTGTCTACCTCGCCGCGAATGCGGAGCGCACGCCCGAAGGCACGTCGCCGCACTGCGAGCCGGTAGCACTCGAGTGACGGATGCAGCCACGCACCCCTGCCCGGAAGCACGCCCGCATCATCTGCGATGACGTGGGAATTCTGGGTGACGAGCCTCAGAAGTGAGGCCCGTGGGGCACGCGAACGGCATCCGATGCACGTTCTGACGGGTTCCATCTTACACTCTGCGCTGTGTCGCCGCCGACGGCGGGCGATCGGCGGGGTTCGGCGGCCGCTCGGCGACCGTTGGTCGGGGTGGGCGTCGGCGGGCCGGCCTCAGTCGGACTCGAGCACCGAATCGGGCTGGATGTCGATCTTCGCGCCCGTGAGCTTGGCGGCGAGGCGGGCGTTCTGCCCCTCTTTGCCGATCGCGAGCGAGAGCTGGTAGTCGGGCACGAGCGCGCGCACGGCACGCGTCGCCTCGTCGATCACGAACGCGCTCGTGACCTTCGCGGGGCTCAGTGCGCTCGCGACGAAGGTCGCGAGGTCGTCGTTCCAGTCGACGATGTCGATCTTCTCGGCACCGAGTTCGGCGGTGACGGCGCGCACGCGCTGGCCGAGCTCGCCGATGGCGGCGCCCTTGGCGTTGACGCCGGGCTGGGTCGCGCGCACCGCGATCTTCGTGCGGTGGCCGGCCTCGCGGGCGAGCGAGACGATCTCGACGACACCCGAGGCGATCTCGGGCACCTCGAGGGCGAAGAGCTTGCGCACGAGGGCGGGGTGGGTGCGGGAAACGGTGATCGACGGCCCCTTGAGTCCCTTGGCGACGCTCGTCACGTACACGCGGATGCGCTGGCCGTGCAGGTACTCTTCGCCGGGAACCTGCTCTTCGGGCGGCAGGATCGCCTCGACCGTGCCGAGGTCGATGTGCACCATGCGCGGGTTCGGACCCTGCTGGATGATGCCGGCGACGATGTCGCCCTCGCGGCCGCGGAACTCGCCGAGCACGGCGTCGTCGGCGATGTCGCGCAGTCGCTGGTTGATGACCTGCTTCGCGGCGAACGCGGCGATGCGGCCGAAGTCGCTCGGGCTGTCTTCGGACTCGCCGATGACGTTGCCCTCTTCATCGAGCTCGGGAACGAACACCGAGACGTGGCCGGTCTTGCGGTCGAGGTGCGCACGTGCGCCGTCGGGGTTCGCGTGTCCGTGCTGGTCGGGATGCGTGTGCTTCAGGTAGGCCATGAGAATGGCCTGCTCGATGATCTCGACCAACTCGTCGAACGGGATCTCTTTCTCGCGCTCCATCATCCGCAGCACGCTGAGGTCGATATCCATGAACCCGGCCTCCTCTATTCAGCTCTCACGCCGCTTCCCCTCGGAGCGGACACGTCTCTACGGTACCGGATGTCGGGCCCCTCGGGCAGCCACGACCCGGGCGCCCGTGAGCGGCGGTGGGCACCGGCGAACGCCCCGAACGCCGGTGTGGGCGTTCAGTCGGCGGGCGTGGGCGGGCTGTTCACCCAGACGAGTTCGGCCTCGCCGGCCCCGTCGTTGGCGACGCGGTGCGGGGTGCTGCTCGCGAAGACGATGCTGTCGCCCGTCGCGAGCACGTGCACCTCGTCGGCGAGCTCGACGCGCACGCTCCCTCGCAGCACGAGCAGCACCTCTTCGGAATCGCCGTGCCGGTACGGTGCAGGGCCCGTCGAGCCGCCCGGTTCCATCGTCACGGCGTACATCTCGACGTGCCCGAACGGCGGCTCGGTGAGGAACCACTTCGTCATGCCGTCGCTCGCGGCGAGCGTGCGGCGGGCGTCGCGGCGCACGACCCGCGCGGCCGACACGGGGCCGGGCTCGACGAGGTCGGCGAGTCCGACGCCGAGCGCATCGGCCAGGCGGCGCAGGGTCGAGATGCTCGCGTTGGTGCGCCCCGTCTCGAGCTGGCTGAGGAACCCCGAGGTGACACCGGCCTGGTCGCCGAGCGCGCGCTGCGAGAGACGGCGCGCCGTGCGGTAGCGACGCACCTGCTCGCCCACGTCGTTGCCGGTCATCCCCCGCCTCCATTCCTCGCATCCGTTCCATCCTGGCTCACGGTCCAGACAGCGGCACGCGGATGCCGCGTGGCCCGAGTTCGAGGCGAGCGACAAGTTGGGGGTTGACGCGGCCACGAGACATCCTGCTCAATATCACTTAGCAACATGTTAAGCAGCACTGATCCCAACCGCTACGGATTGCGAGGCTCTCATCATGACAGGTTCCAGAGGCACCACCCCGCTCAGCGCACGGCTCGGCCGGATCCTCCGCGCCCACGCCGAAGCCGACCGCACCGGAGTGCCGGTCGACGACGTGCTCGGGCGCGAGCCGGCCCGCACCGTCACCCGGCGCGACGCGCTCATCGCCGGCGGCGCGATCGGCGCGGGCGCCGCACTCGCCATGGCGACCCCCGCCCACGCGGCAGCGGCCAAGCCCGGCCCGGCGCCGAAGGTCGTGATCGTCGGCGCCGGCCTCGCCGGTGTGCGCGCCGCCCACTGGCTCTGGCGCGTGAAGGGCATCGCGTCGACGATCTACGAGGGCAGTGCCCGAGCCGGCGGCCGGTGCTACAGCCTGCGCGGCCACTTCGACGACGGCATCGTCGTCGAGCACGGCGGCGCACTCATCAACACCGACCACAACGCCACCCGCAACCTCACCGCCAACCTGGGGCTGAGCCTCGACGTCGTGCACGGCGGCAGCTACCAGGGCTGGGACGACAAGTACTGGATCGACGGCGCCGATTACCCCTACGACGACGCGAACGACGACTGGGGCGCCGTCTACCAGGCGTTCAAGTCGGCGCTCGCAAGCGCGCCGTACTGCCAGACCTACGACAATCACACGGCGGCGGGTGTCGCCCTCGACCAGATGAACGTCGACCAGTGGCTCGCCGCGAACGTGCCCGGCGGGCTCTCGAGCCGCTTCGCCAAGCTCATGCAGTCGAACGTCATGAGCGAGTACGGCCTCGAGCCGCACGAGCAGTCGGCACTGAGCCTCATCTACCTGCTCGGCTGGAACTCGCAGAACAGCCTGTCGCCGGTCAACGGCGCCGACGAGAAGTACTCCGTCAACGGCGGCAACGATCTGCTCATCACCCGCATGATCGAGGAGCTGCCGGCGAACACCGTGCGCTACGGCTACAAGCTCACCGCCGTCAAGACGAACGCCGACGGCACCGTGCGCCTCAGCTTCCAGGTGGGCAACTCGACGGTCGATCAGACGGCCGACCGCGCCATCCTCGCCCTGCCGTTCACGACCCTGCGCGACTGCGACCTCACGCAGTCGGGCTTCTCGGCGCTGAAGCTGCAGGCGATCGACGAGGTCGGGCTCGGTGCGAATGCCAAGGTGCACGTCCAGGTGAGCCACCGCCCCTGGGTCGAGCAGGGCTACGGCGGCGCGGCCTACACGAACAAGAGCGGGTTCCAGTGCGGCTGGGACGACACCGCCGACCACCCGCTGCCGACGGGCGTGTTCAACTTCTTCCCCTCGGGCGACCAGGTGAAGGCGTGGACGGGCAATGCCTTCGGCCCTGCGAGCGCGTCGCAGGTCAACGGGCTGCTCGCGCAGGTCGAGCCGATCTTCCCGGGCATGACCGCCGCGTACACCGGCAAGTCGTACCGAGACTTCTGGTGGGCGAACCCCTGGTCGAAGGGCGCCTACACCGTGCTGCGGCCCGGCCAGTACACCTCGCTGTTCGGCGCCGGATCGGTGCCCGAGGGCAACGTGCACTTCGCCGGCGAGCACACGAGCGTCGAGTACTACGGGTTCTTGAACGGCGCCGTGGTCTCGGGCGAGCGGGCCGCGAAAGCGGTCGCGGCGTAGCGACGGCGTCCGAGGGTGACGGATGCCGCGGCATCCGTCACCCTCGTCGAGCGCTGCGCGTTCCCGCTGCACGCGCCAGAGCTACACGCGCCAGACCTGCACGACCGAGGGCCGCGGCGCGGCCACCAGGCCGGCGTCGGGGCGGTGCGACGGCACGTAGTCCGGGAAGTACGAGGTCGGCGCGGCCACCGTGCCGTCCTCGCCCGGGTGCTGCACGGCCACGAAGACCATGCCCTCCTGGTCGTGGATGACCGGACCGCAGGTCTCGCCGTCGCGCGGCACCGAGAGGAACTGCTGCACGCGGCCGCGGTCGGGCCCCTCGAGCGGCACCTTGAAGAGTCCGTCGTTGAATCCGATCTTGCTGGGCGCGCCGTCGGTCGAGATCCAGAGGTTGCCCTCGGAGTCGAACGCGACGTTGTCGGGGCAGGAGATCGGCGACACGAGCTCCTTCGGGAACCCTGCGAAGTACGTGTTCTGGTCGACGGCAGGGTCGCCGCAGAGCAGCAGGATGCTCCAGCCGAACACGGCACCCGACTGGCCCGCGGTCTCGGTCAGCTCGATGATGTGCCCGTTGCGGTTGCCCGTGACCGGGTTCGCCTCGTCGACCGAAGCGAGCTTGCGCGACGAGTTGTTCGTGAGGGCGACGTACACCTTGCCGGTCTTCGGGTTGGGCTCGACGTCCTCCGGGCGGTCCATCTTCGTCGCGCCGACGGTGTCGGCCGCGAGGCGCGTGAAGACGAGCACCTCCGCGGTGCTCATACCGGGGATGACGCTCTCGCCGCCCTGCGTGAGCGGGATCCACTGCCCGGTGCCGTCGAAGAGACCGTCGGCCGGGAGCGCTCCGGTGCCGGTGATCTCGGCGGCCGGGGAGTTGCCGGTGAACTTCGCCACGTACAGGTCGCCCTCGCTCAGCAGCCCGAGGTTGTTCCGACGAGCGACGGGGGTGTTCTTCGGGTCGAAGGTGCCCTTGGAGACGAACTTGTAGAGGTAGTCGTTCGTCTGGTCGTCGCCCATGTAGGCGACCGCCCGGCCGTCCTCGGCGATGATGACGTTGGCGCCCTCGTGCTTGAACCGGCCCATCGCGGTGTGCTTGCGCGGGGTCGACGTCGGGTCCTCGGGGTCGATCTCGACGATCCAGCCGAAGCGGTTGGGCTCGTTCACGAAGCCGGCGTCGTGCGCGTCGAAGCGAGGGTCGATGCGCTCGAACGTGTAGGTCGAACTCGCGCTCGGCGTCGCGCGGTAGCGCTTCTGCCCCGCGGTGTCGGCGGCCCACGCGAAGTAGCCGTCGAAGTTCTCCTCGCCCGAGAGCACGGTGCCCCATGGCGTGGTGCCGCCGGCGCAGTTGCCGAGCGTGCCCTTGACCCACCGGCCCTCGCCGTCTTCGGCGGTCGTCACGAGCTCGGTGCCGGCGGCGGGGCCGGTCAGCTCGAACACGGTGTCGGCGGTGATGCGGCGGTTGCGACGACCGTCGACGAGGTAACGCCACGGCTGGCCGAGCTTGCTGCGGCGAAGCTCGACGACCGAGAAGCCGTGGGCCGCCTTGGAGATGGCGGCGCGGCGGTCGAGCTCGGCGGCATCGCTCGTCGGCGTGAACATGATGCCGGGGTTCACGTACTCGTGGTTGTTCACGAGCACGCCCGTGCGGCCGCTCCGGTCGGCGATGATGTCGAGGTAGTCGCAGTTGTAGCCGAATTGGCCCGCCTGGGCCTCGGGCGTCTGATTCTCGAAGTCGAGCGCGGGCACGCCGGAGAAGAGCGGGTCGCCCCAGCGGATGATCGGCGCCCAGGTGTAACCCTCGGGCACGTTGAAGTCGTCGACGATCTTCGGCACCGGTGCGATGGCGTCGAACGGCAGGCCGCCGAGGGCCCCCGATGCCCCGCCCCCGGGCGCGGCGAACGCCGTTCCGGTCGGCGTCGCGGCAGCCAGCGCGATGCCCACGGCGCCCGCGGCACCGAGCCCGAGCAGCGCCCGACGCGACAGTGCGGCCGAGGCGATCTCGCGGAAGGCGGGGTTCGAGGTGGTGTTGCACTCGGGCCCGAGGCAGGCGTTGGCGCACTTGAAGTGGCAGGTCACCGGCGAGCGCTTGCCCCGCACATGATCGGCCATCGGGAACAGCTGGATGTCGGTGATCGTCACGATCGGTCCTCACGCTCGGGGTCGGGATGCCACTCAGCAGCGTGATGGGGGAATCCGAATCAGCATCGGACGATCGTTGAACGCGCAGTGAACCCGCGATGAACGATGCTGCACGCGCGCCTCGGCGCGCCGCGGTGCCGCGAACCGGGAATGCTCGCGATACTGAGGCGCATGGATGCCGTGAACGAATGGGTGCTCGCAGCAGGCGAAGTGTTCTGGACCTGGATCGTACTGCCCGTGGTCGTGATCCTCGGCGTGTACTTCACGGCGCGATCGGGGGTCGTGCAGTTCCGGCTCATCCCCGAGATGTTCCGCACGCTGACCGACAAGACCCCGCGCGACGCCTCGGGCGAACCGCAGTCGGTGTCGGCCTTCCAGGCGTTCACGATCTCCGCGGCATCCCGGGTCGGCGTCGGCAACATCGCCGGCGTCGGCACGGCGATCGCGATCGGCGGCCCGGGCGCGATCTTCTGGATGTGGCTCATGGCCTTCGTCGGCGGAGCCTCGAGCTTCGTCGAGTCGACGCTCGGCCAATTGTTCAAGGTGCGCGATCAGGACGGCTTCCGCGGCGGCCCGGCGTACTACATGGAGCGCGGCCTCCGCGCGCGTTGGATGGGCGTGCTCTTCGCGATCGTGCTCATCGTCTGCTTCCCGTTCGCGTTCTCGTCGCTCCAGGCCAACACGATCAGCGCGACGGTCGCCACGACCATCAGCCCCGAGGGCGCGCCCGACTGGGTCGCGTGGGTCGTGGGTCTCGTGCTCGCCGCCCTCACCGCTCTCGTCGTGTTCGGCGGCGTGCGACGCATCGCCTCGGTGACGCAGGCGGTCGTGCCCCTCATGGCCCTGCTCTACCTGCTCCTCGGTCTCGTCATCGTCGCCATGAACATCTCGAAGCTCCCCGAGGTCTTCACCTCGATCTTCACCGAGGCGTTCGGCTTCAACGAGGTCGTCGGCGCCACGCTCGGCATGATCGTGCTGACGGGCGTGAAACGCGGCATGTTCTCGAACGAGGCGGGCCTCGGCTCGGCCCCGAACGCCGGCGCGAGCGCGGCCGTGACGCACCCGGTGAAGCAGGGGCTCGTGCAGACGCTCGGCGTCTACTTCGACACCTTCCTCATCTGCTCGATCACGGCGTTCATCATCCTGGTCTCCAGCCCCGACCTCGAGAACGCCGCCCGGGGCATCGGGCTGACCCAGAACGCGATCGTGTCGAACCTCGGCGCCTGGTCGAGCATCGTGCTGAGCGTGATCATCTTCCTGCTCGCCTTCAGCTCGATCCTCGGCAACTACTACTACGGCGAGTCGAACATCGAGTTCATCACCGCGCGGCGTTCGGCGCTGACCGGTTACCGGGTGCTCGTCGTCGTCGCGATCTTCGTCGGATCGGTGGCATCCTCCGACCTCATCTGGAACACCGCCGACGGCATCATGGGGATCATGGCGCTCATCAACCTCGTGGCGATCGCACTGCTGTCGGGCATCGCGTTCCGCCTGCTGCGCGACTACACGCAGCAACGGCGGGCGGGGCGCAATCCCGTCTTCACACGCGACCTGATGCCCGACGTCGGCGGCATCGAATGCTGGGAGGACGAGCTCACCGTCACCGGTCCGCTCGACCTCGCGACCCTGCGACACGAGGCCGAGAAGCACCGCGACCACCTGCACGGGGGCTGAGCGCCTCCAGCCCGGCCCGGCACCGCTCAGGCGAGTGCCGCGACGACCTCGCCGATCGGCACTTGCGTGCGCTCGCCGCTCGCGCGATCCCAGACCTCGACGATGCCGTCGGCCACGCCGCGGCCGACGATCACGATCTTCGGCACGCCGATGAGCTCGGCGTCGCCGAACTTCACGCCGGGCGACACCTTCGGGCGGTCGTCGAAGAGCACGTCGAGACCGGATGCCTCGAGCTCGGCCACGATCGTCTCCGACGCGTCGAACACGGCCGGGTCCTTGCCGGTGGCGACGACGTGCACGTCGAACGGGGCGACGGACGCCGGCCAGACGAGGCCCTTGTCGTCGTTGTTGTCTTCGGCGATGATCGCGAGGATGCGGGTCACGCCGATGCCGTACGAGCCCATCGTGACGGTGACGAGCTTGCCGTTCTCGTCGAGCACCTTGAGGCCGAGCGCCTCGGCGTACTTGCGGCCGAGCTGGAAGACGTGGCCGATCTCCATGCCGCGGGCGAGTTCGACGGGGCCCGAGCCGTCGGGCGCGGGGTCGCCGGGCAGCACATTCGACGCCTCGACGGTGCCGTCGGCGACGAAGTCGCGGCCGGCGACGAGGCCGAAGACGTGCTTCTGGTCGACGTTCGCGCCGGTGATCCACTCGGTGCCGTCGACGACCCGCGGGTCGACGAGGAAGCGGATGCCGGTGGCGGACTCCTCGCCGAGCACGGCGCCGCCCTCGGACCACGGGCCGATGTAGCCCTTCACGAGGCCCGGGTGCGCCGCGAAGTCGGCCTCGGTCGCAGGCTCGACCTCGCCCGGGGCGAACGCCACCTCGACGCGCTTCATCTCGACGTCGCGGTCGCCGGGCAGGCCGATGACGACGAGTTCGCGGGTGCCGTCGGGCGCCACGACCGCGAGCACGACGTTCTTCAGTGTGTCGGCCGACGTCCATGCTCGCCCGTCGGGCCGCGGGTACTCGGCGTTCGCGAGATCGACGAGCGTCGCGATGGTGGGCGTGTTCGGCGAGTCGAGCACGACGGGGGCTGGCAGCCCGTCGAACGGGATCGCCTCGGGCACGATCGTCTCGAACGCCTCGACGTTGGCCGCGTATCCGCCGGCCGAACGCACGAAGGTGTCTTCGCCGACGGGCGTCGGGTGCAGGAACTCCTCGCTCTTCGAGCCGCCCATCGCCCCGGCGTCCGCCTTGACGATGACGTACTCGAGGCCGAGCTTGGTGAAGATGCGCTCATAGGCGTCGCGCTGCGCCTGGTAGCTCGCGTCGAGCCCCTCGTCGGAGATGTCGAACGAGTACGCGTCCTTCATCGTGAACTCGCGGCCGCGAAGGAGGCCCGCACGAGGCCGGGCTTCGTCGCGGTACTTGTCTTGAATCTGGTAGATCGACAGCGGCAGGTCTTTGTACGAGTTGTAGAGGTCTTTCACGAGCAGCGTGAAGACCTCTTCGTGCGTCGGCGCGAGCAGGTAGTCGGCGCCCCTGCGGTCCTGCAGGCGGAAGAGGTTGTCGCCGTACTCCGTCCAGCGGTTGGTCACCTCGTAGGGCTCCCGCGGCAGCAGCGCCGGGAAGTGCACCTCGTGCGCGCCCGCATTCGTCATCTCATCGCGGATGATCGCCTCGATCTTCGCCTTCACGCGCAGGCCCAGCGGCAGCCAGGCGAACACGCCTGGCGCCTGGCGCCGGATGTAGCCGGCGCGCACGAGCAGGCGATGGCTCGCGACCTCGGCGTCGGCGGGGTCTTCGCGGAGCGTACGGAGGAAGTAGTTCGTCAGGCGAGTGGGCACCCGACGATTCTAACGAGCGCGATGGATGCCTCCTGCCGTACCCTGCTCGCATGGGTCACGATGCTCGGTTCCCAGCGGAACTTCCCTTCTCGGCACGGGTGTCGTCCGACGCCTGGCGTCGTGAGGCCGACGCCTGGATCGGCGAGACCGTGGCGGTGCTCGGCGGTCGGGTGCTCGCCGTCACGCAGCCGAGGGTGCGTCCGTGGTCGACCCAGCTGGTGGCGGAGACCGAGCTGCCCGACGGGCCGGGTCAGTTCTGGTTCAAGGCGAACTGCCGTGCGCAGTCGTTCGAGCCGGCCCTGCAGTCGTCGATCGCGACGTTGCTGCCCGGCTCGGTCATGGCACCCGTCGCGATCGACCCCGAACGCGGCTGGATGATCACGGCCGACCACGGCGTCACGCTCGGCGACGCTCGCGGCGAGGCCGGCGCCTCTGCCGACGACTGGCTCGTGGCCGTCGAGGAGTGGACCGGCGTGCAGCGTGCGGTCGCCGCCCGCGCCGCCGAGTTCATCGCGCTCGGGGTGCCCGACTGTTCGCCGGCCACGGTGCCCCAGCGCTTCGAGCTCATGCTCGAACGCGTGCTCGGCCTGCCGGCCGGGCACCCGTCGGCGCCCGACGCGGACACGGCAGCGGCCCTGCGCGCCGCCCGCCCCGGTGTGGCCGACGCCGTCGCCACGCTCGTCGCGAGCGGCCTGCCCGCGACGCTGCAGCACGGCGACCTGCACCCCTGGAACGTCTTCGCGGCGGCGCCCGGCGAGGGCGGCCGACTGCGCGCCTTCGACTTCGGCGACGCCCAGTGGGCACACCCCGCCGAGGCGGTGCTCATCCCGATCGCCATCATGGAGCACGCCGGTCTCGATCCGGCACCGGTCGTCGACGCCTTCCACCGGGCGTGGGCCGGCGACACCGACGCCGACGCCGACTGGGCCGCGGTTCTCGCGGCCGCCGAGATCAGCCAGGCGGTCAACCGCTCGCTCACCTGGTGGGACTGCCTCGCCGAGGCGAACGACGACGAGACGGCCGAGTGGGGCGAGGCGATGCTGCGGCACCTCTCGCGCGTGCTCGACCCGTCGGACCGGCCGGCATGACCCGGTGGCCGGCAGGCCGAGACATCCGGCCCCTCGACGGCTCGTAGGCTGGGGCGCATGCCGACCCGTCGAACGCATGTCACCGAGTCCGTCGCGCAGAGCGAGCTCGCCGTCGCCCTCGCACAGCTGCGCGCCGAGTTGGAGCTGCCCGAGACCTTCGCACCCGAGGTGCTCGCCGAAGCCGAGGAGTCGAGCATCGCCGATCACGGCACCGACCTGCGCGATCTCGCGTTCGTGACGATCGACCCGCCGGGGTCGCGCGATCTCGATCAGGCGCTGCACATCGAACGGCGCGTCGGCGGGTACCTGGTGCACTATGCGATCGCGGATGTCCCGGGATGGGTGCTGCCCGACGGCGCGGTCGATCTCGAGGCTCGGCGCAGGGGCCAGACCCTCTACGCCGCCGACGGGCGCGTGCCGCTGCACCCGCCGGTGCTGAGCGAAGACCGCGCGTCGCTCTTGCCCGGCGTCGATCGCAGCGCATTCGTGTGGGCGTTCGAGCTCGACGAGCACGCCGTCGTCACAACGACCGGCCTCACCCGGGCGACCGTGCGCTCACGCGAACAGCTCACGTACGACGAGGCGCAGGCGCGCATCGACGCCGGCGACGCCTCCTTGACGCTGCTGCGCGAAGTGGGGCTGCTGCGCATCGAACTCGAGCGCGCCCGCGGCGGCGCGAGCCTCAACTCCCCCGATGAGGAGATCGTGCGCACCGAGGGCGGCGGCTACTCGCTCGAACGCCGGCATCCGCTGCCGGTCGAGGAGTGGAACGCCCAGTTGTCGCTCATGACGGGCATGGCCGCCGCGCAGCTCATGCTCACGGCCCGAGTCGGAGTGCTCCGCACGATGCCGAAGCCGAGCGACGAGGCCGTCGCGACCTTTCGCGAGCAGGCCAGCGCACTCGGCCGCCCGTGGCCCGAGGCGATCTCCTACGGCGAGTACCTGCGCGGCCTCGACCGCGACGACCCCGTCTGCCTCGCGGTGATGCAGGCGGCCTCGGGGCTCTTCCGCGGCGCAGGCTACCTCGCCCTCGACGGCACCACGCCGACCGAGACGCCGATCCAGTCGGCGCTCGCGGCGCCCTATGCGCATGTCACCGCTCCCCTGCGCCGGCTCGTCGACCGCTGGGGGCTCGTCGTGTGCGAGGCCGTCAGCGCCGGGCGCGAGGTGCCCGAGTGGGCACGCGCCTCGCTCGGCGAGCTGCCGTCGCTCATGGGCGCGTCGACGCAGCGCGCGAACCGGCTCGACGCGGCGTCCATCGCCCGCGTCGAGGCGGCACTGCTGAGCACGCGGGTCGGCGAACGGTTCACGGCGACCGTGCTCGAGGTGCGCGGCGACCGGGCGGTGCTCCAGCTCGCCGAGCCCGCGGTCACCGCGACGTGCCAGGCGCCCGCCGACGCCCGCGCGGGAACGCGGCTCGAGGTCGAGCTGCTGGCGGCCGACATCGCCACCGGCACGGTCGAATTCCGGGCCGCCGCCGCAGCAGCAACCGGCTGACGGCTGACGGCCGCCAGGTCGGGGTCGGCGTTCGTTCGGGTCGGCGCTCGTTCGGGTCGGCGTTCGTTCGCCGAGCGGTCAGACGCCCTCGACGTCTTCCTCGTCGTCGAGGGCGAACGTCTCGAGGTCGCCCTCGGCCTCGGTCGCGGCATCGGCGTCACCGTATTCGATGTCGTCGTCGAGGTCGTCGTCGATGTCGTCGTCGACGTCGTCGTCGACGCCCTCGTGCAGTGTGCCCATGCCGTCGGGATAGCCCGCCGTGTCGGGGTACTCGAACTCGCTGTCGTCACCGCTCATCGCGGCCTCCTCTCGCGATCGGATGCCCCGGGGCATCCGCTGCCGCCCACGATACGCTCGGGCGGCGCTCGCGACTACGGGGTCAGCACCTCGGGCGTGCCGACCGGCGCGTCGACGCCCATCTCGTCGGCGATGCGATTGGCCTCGGCGATGAGGGTCGCGACGATCTCCGACTCGGGCACGGTCTTGATGACCTCGCCCTTCACGAAGATCTGGCCCTTGCCGTTGCCCGACGCCACCCCGAGGTCGGCCTCGCGGGCCTCGCCCGGACCGTTGACGACGCAGCCCATGACGGCGACGCGGAGCGGCACGGTCATGCCCTCGAGCCCGTCAGTGACGTCATTCGCGAGCTTGTACACGTCGACTTGTGCGCGCCCGCACGACGGGCACGAGACGATCTCGAGCTTGCGCTCGCGCAGGTTCAGCGACTGCAGGATCTGGAGCCCCACCTTGATCTCTTCGACGGGAGGAGCGGAGAGCGAGACGCGGATGGTGTCGCCGATGCCCTCGCCGAGGAGGATGCCGAACGCGGTGGCCGACTTGATGGTGCCCTGGAAGGCGGGGCCGGCCTCGGTGACGCCGAGGTGCAGCGGCCAGTCGCCGCGCTCGGCGAGCAGTCGGTAGGCCTTGACCATGACGATCGGGTCGTTGTGCTTGACCGAGATCTTGAAGTCGTGGAAGTCGTGCTCCTCGAAGAGGCTCGCCTCCCAGACCGCCGACTCGACGAGCGCCTCGGGCGTCGCCTTGCCGTACTTCTCGAGCAGGCGCGGGTCGAGCGAGCCGGCGTTGACGCCGATGCGCAACGACACACCGGCCGCCTTCGCCGCCGCCGCGATCTCGCCGACCTTGTCGTCGAACTTGCGGATGTTGCCGGGGTTGACGCGCACGGCCGCGCAGCCCGCATCGATGGCCTGGAACACGTAGTTCGGTTGGAAGTGGATGTCGGCGATGACCGGGATCTGGCTCTTCTTGGCGATGATCGGCAGCGCTTCGGCATCGTCGCGACTCGGCACGGCGACGCGGACGATGTCGCAGCCCGACGCCGTGAGCTCGGCGATCTGCTGCAGCGTCGCGTTGATGTTCGTCGTGGGCGTCGTCGTCATCGACTGCACGCTCACCTGGGCGCTGCCGCCGACGAGCACCTTGCCCACCTTGATCTGGCGGGACTTGCGTCGCGGGGCCAGTACCTCAGGGACTTTGGGCATTCCGAGATTCACAGCAGGCACGAGTCGAGTCTACTTCGGCATGGAGGGTCGCAGCCCAGCATGGGGTGGATGCCTCAGGCGCAGCCGTCGGCTTCCATCTCTGGTGCGCCGATCCACTTGACGGACTGCCCGTCGTCGGACGGGGTGACGACGACGTTCACCCGATCGGGACGGTCGGTCGGCATGTCGATGGCCTCGGCCTCGATCGAGGTACCGATGCAGGTCCAAATGTCGTCGTCGAACGATTCATCGGCCTCAGCGTCGCTCCACGGGTCGCCGGCCTGGCGGCCGTTCGCGGCCGACAAGACGATCGGACCGACTCCGGGTCCGTCGAAGTAGACGGCGAACCTCGGCCAGACCACCCAGTCGAGGTTCTCCGACTCGCGGCGTTCCTCGTCATAGAGGCGCTCATCCAGCACGAACGGATCCCAGTGGTGATAAACGCCGTCCGGCCGATGGTTGCCGCCGTCATAGGGCTCCTCGACCGGAGGAGCGCCGAACACCTCCGTGAGGACCGCGACGGCCTCCTCGGGGCTCGACATGTACGGCAGGGTCGTGACGGCCACCCCACCGGAGCGCAGCTCGAGCGCTTGCGGCCGGGCGACGAGACCGTCGACGGTCGTGACGGGATCCACCGTCGGCGTCGGGGACGGTGTCTCGACCACGGCCGACGGGCTCGGAGGTTCGGACGTGGCGACCGCACCCGTCGCCCCGGGTGTGCAACCGGCCAGCAGAATCGCCGCCAGCGCCGCCCCGATGAGGACCCGAGCTCCCCGCACCAACCTCATCGTTCCTCCGACCGTTCCCTGAACACTGGACGTCAGTCTGTCGTCTCGCGAGGTGCCGCGGGAGCACCGGGACGGAACGATTCGGTAACGCCCCGCCGGTGATCTGATCAGTCCGTGATGAGCGGCGGCTCGGTCGCGGCGACGACCTCGTCGATGCTCACGCCGGGGGCGCACTCGACGAGGCGCAGCCCCTCGGGCGTCACGTCGATGACGGCGAGATCGGTGATGATGCGGTGCACGACGCCGCGACCGGTGAGCGGCAGCGAGCATTCGTTCACGATCTTCGCGCTGCCGTCTTTCGCGACGTGCTCCATGAGCACGATCACCTTGCGGGCGCCGTGCACGAGGTCCATGGCGCCGCCGGGGCCCTTGACCATCTTGCCGGGGATCATCCAGTTGGCGAGATCGCCCGTCGCGGAGACCTGCATGGCGCCGAGGATGGCGGCGTCGATCTTGCCGCCGCGGATCATGCCGAAGCTCGCCGCCGAGTCGAAGTACGCGGCGCCGGGCAGCACCGTCACCGTCTCCTTGCCGGCGTTGATGAGGTCGGGGTCGACCGCGTCATCGCTCGGGTAGGGGCCGACGCCGAGGATGCCGTTCTCGGACTGCAGGAGGATCGTGACCCCGTCGGGCACGTAGTTCGGCACGAGCGTGGGCAGGCCGATGCCGAGGTTCACGTAGGAGCCGTCGGCGAGTTCGCGGGCGGCTCTCGCGGCCATCTCGAGGCGGGTCAGTGCCATCTCAGTTCCCCTCTCGCACGGTGCGACGTTCGATGCGCTTCTCGATGTCGTGGCCGACGACCACGATGCGGTCGACGTAGATGCCCGGCAGGTGCACGGCATCGGGGTCGATCTCGCCGGCCTCGACGACCTCCTCCACCTGCGCGATGCAGACGCGCCCGGCCATCGCAGCGAGCGGCGAGAAGTTTCGCGCCGACTTGTCGAAGACGAGATTGCCGTAACGGTCGCCCTTCAGCGCGTGCACGAGCGAGAAATCGGTCGTGATCGCCTCTTCGAGCACGAACTCGCGGGCCACCCCTGCGACGTCGAACGTCTGCACGGGCTTCACCGGGCTCGCGACGGCGATCGTGCCGTCGGGGTGGTATCGCCGGGGCAGCCCGCCCTCGGCGACCTGCGTGCCCACGCCGGTCTGGGTGAAGAACGCGGCGATGCCGCTGCCGCCGGCCCGCAGCTTCTCGGCGAGCGTGCCCTGCGGGGTGAGCTCGAGCTCGAGCTCGCCCGAGAGGTACTGCCGCTCGAACTCCTTGTTCTCGCCGACGTACGACGAGGTCATCTTGGCGATGCGCTGCTTCGCGAGCAGCACGCCGAGGCCCCAGTCGTCGACGCCGCAGTTGTTCGAGACGACCGAGAGCCCGTCGACCCCCGCGTCGAGCAGGGCGTCGATCAACACCATCGGGATGCCGCAGAGCCCGAATCCGCCCACGGCGAGACTGGCTCCTGACGGGATGTCGGAGACCGCCTCGTGAGCGGACTCGACCACCTTGTCGAGTGTCATGTGCGCGACCTCCATGTCGACATGCTGCGAACCGGTGGATTCTCCGGTGAATACTCACTAACTGAATCGTAGAATGGTTCCATCGCGCAAGAGCCGCGCATTGACGAAGGAGTCCTGAACATGTCCCTACCCGACGTCGTCATCATCGCCGGGGCGCGCACGCCGTTCGCCCGCATCAACGGCAACCTCGCGGGCCAGACGGCGGTCGAGCTCGGCACCGTCGCGATCCGCGGCGCGCTCGAGAAGGCCGGGGTCTCCCCCGACGACATCGACGCGGTCATCATGGGTCAGGTGCTCCAGGCGGGCGCCGGCCAGAATCCCGCGAAGCAGTCGGCCGTCGCCGCCGGCATCCCGTGGCGGGTTCCCGCCACCACCGTCAACAAGGTCTGCCTGTCGGGCCTCGTCGCGATCACGGATGCCGCGAGGCTCATCCGTCTCGGCGAGGCATCCGTCGTCGTGGCCGGCGGTCAGGAGTCCATGACGAACGCACCGCACCTCCTGCCCGGTTCGCGCCGGGGACAGGCCTACGGCTCGTGGGAGATGCTCGACCACGCCGCCCACGACGGGTTGACCGACGCCTTCGACCGCGAGTCGATGGGCGCCTCGACCGAGCGCTTCAACGGCAGGTACGAAATCACGCGCACCGCGCAAGACGAGATCGCCGCGGCATCCCACGTGCGCGCCGGCGCCGCACAGGCCGACGGCCTCTTCGCCGACGAGATCGTGCCGGTCGAGATCCCGCAGCGCAAGGGTGACCCCGTGGTCGTCGCCGAAGACCAGGGCGTGCGGCCCGACTCGACGGTCGAGGTGCTCGCGAAGCTGCGGCCGGCGTTCAGCGCCGAGGGCACGATCACGGCGGGCAACTCCTCGCCGCTGTCCGATGGCGCCGCCGCCGTCGTCGTCGCGAGCCGCGAGTGGGCCGAAGCCCGCGGGCTGCCGTGGCTCGCGATCGTCGGTGCGGCCGGGCAGGTCGCCGGCCCCGACAACTCGCTGCACGCCCAGCCCGCCAACGCGATCGCCGCCGCACTCGAGAAGTCGGGCGGCACCGCGGCAGAGCTCGACCTCATCGAGATCAACGAGGCCTTCGCCGCGGTCTCGCTCGAGTCGGCGCGCGAACTCGGTGTCGGCGCCGACGTCGTCAATGTGCATGGCGGTGCGATCGCGCTCGGCCACCCCATCGGCGCCTCCGGCGCCAGACTCGCACTGCACGCCGCCCTCGAGCTCTCGCGTCGAGGCGAGGGCCACGCGGCCGTCGCGCTCTGCGGCGGCGGCGGCCAGGGCGAGGCGCTGCTGCTCTCGCGCTGACGCGCCTCGCGGCCCGTCGCGCCCGGCGACGCGCGACCCCGCGTGCAACGATGTCGGAATGACGGAGGCATCCACCCACCCGCCGCTCGACCACCGCCTTCGGCGCATGTCGGGTCGCGACCCCGACGAGCCGCACCGCACCTCGACGCCGCTCGAGCTGCTCTTCGACCTCACCTTCGTCGTGGCGTTCAGCCAGGCGGGCACGCAGGCCGCGCACCTGCTCGAGATCGGGCACTTCGGGCCGGCGATCATCGGCTTCTCGATCGCGATCTTCGCGATCTGCCTCGCCTGGATCAACTACTCGTGGCTCTCGTCGGCCTACGACAACGACGACATCTACTTCCGTGTCGCGACCATGGTGCAGATGCTCGGCGTGCTCGTGCTCGCGCTCGGCATTCCCTCGGTATTCCACTCCATCGACGAGGGCGAACACCTCGACAGCAACGTGATGATCGCCGGGTACGTGATCATGCGCATCGCGGCCGTCGCACTGTGGCTGCGGGTCGCGCGCCACGACCCGGCGCGCCGACGCACCGCGATCGCCTTCGCGACGGTCATCGGCGTCATCCAGGTCGGCTGGGTGACGACGATCTTCATCAACCCGCCGCTGAACGTCATGCTCGGCCTCTTCGCGCTGCTCGGCGCCCTCGAACTGCTCGGCCCGTACCTGATCGAGCGCCGCGTCGGCGAGACGCCATGGCACGCGCACCACATCGCCGAGCGCTACGGCCTGCTCGTCATCATCACGCTCGGCGAGGTGGTGCTCGGCACCATCCTCGCGATCTCGGCCGTCGTCGAGCAGCAGGGGTGGAGCCTCGAGGCCGCGCTCGTCGCCTTCGGCGGCACGGCGCTCGCGTTCGGCATGTGGTGGGTCTACTTCACGATGCCGTCGGCGAAGGTGCTGCACCGGTTCCGCGAACGCGGATTCGTGTGGGGCTACGGACACTTCGTGATCTTCGGTTCGATCGCAGCGACCGGGGCGGGGCTGCACGTCGCGGCCTTCGTGATCGAGGGCACCGCCGAGATCGGCGATGTCGCGGCGCTGCTGACGGTCGTCGTTCCCGTCGCCCTGTTCCTCATCGCGCTCTTCACGATCTACGCGCTGCTGCTGCACGACTTCGACCGCTTCCACATCCTGCTGTTCGTGCTCAGCCTGGCGGCACTCGTCGGAGCGGTGCTCGCCGTCGTCGCGGGCGCGAGCATGGGGGTCGGCATCGTACTCGCGGCGTGCGCGCCGCTCGTCGTGATCGTCGGGTTCGAGACGGTCGGCCATCGCCACCAGGCCGCGGCGCTCGCGCGGGCACTCGACCGGTAGCGGGGGCCGGCACCGCGGCGACGGTACGACGGTGCGGTCGGCGCGGCCACCGGCACCAGGGCGCGGTCGAGGCGACCCACGGCACGACGGCGACAGCACGAGCGGGGCGGATGCCGCGGCATCCGCCCCGCTGTTCGCCCGTCGACCGCGGCTACGACGCGTTCGGCCGGTTCGCGCGCAGCACTTCGAGGCGCGCGCGGTACTCGGTTTCGTCGATGTCGCCCTTCGCGAAGCGCTCGGCGAGCGTGGACTCGGCGCTTGCGCCGGACCCGCGCATCCACGGCGGGCCGTACGAGCCGTCGGGCATGCCGGGGCCGCCGTAGCCGCCGTTCGCCCAGAACCGGCGACGGCTGCGCGTGACGAGGAAGATGATCAGGCCGATGACGAGGAACCAGAAGATCGGGATGAGGAAGAAGACCCATCCGAACCCGGCCGCCCAGGGGCCGGCGTGAGTGACCACCGCGGTGGTGGCGAGGGTGGCGAGCATGGCGTTTCCCTTGATCGTGCGGCCTGCGGTTCAGGCCGTCGATTCGAGTCTCGCGAGCCGGTCGCATTCGCGAATCCGCTCCGGGGAGTCACTTCGACTGCTCCCCCGGGAGCAGTACGGTCGCCGCGGCTACTGCCAGCCCGGCGCGACGAGCCCCGACTCGTAGGCGACGACGACGAGGTGCACCCGGTCGCGCGCCGCGAGTTTCGCCATGATGCGCGAGACGTGCGTCTTCGCCGTGAGCGGGCTCAGCACGAGCTCGGCGGCGATCTCGTCGTTCGTGAGGCCGAGGCCCACGAGGCGCAGCACCTCGCGCTCGCGATCGGTGAGCGCCGCGAGCCGCGTCGCGTCGGGTGCGTCGCGCAGCCCCGCCGACATGCGTTCGAGCAGCCGCTTCGTGACGCCCGGCGAGAGCAGCGCCTCGCCGCTCGCGACGACCCGCACGGCGCGGATGAGGTCGACGGGCTCGGTGTCCTTCACGAGGAACCCGCTCGCGCCGGCCCGCACCGCCCGCGCGACGTACTCGTCGAGTTCGAAGGTCGTGACGATCACGACGTGCACGCCCGCGAGCGCCGGGTCGGCGGCGATCTGCTCGGTCGCCCAGAGCCCGTCGCCGTCGGGCATGCGGATGTCCATGAGCACGACGTCGACGGGCTCCCGCCGCACGAGCGCCAGGAGTTCGGCGCCCGTCGACGCCTCCCCCACGACCTCGACGTCGTCTTCGGCGGCGAGCAGCGCACGGAACCCCGCCCGCACGAGCACCTGGTCGTCGGCGAGCGCGACGCGGATCATGCCGCGCCTCCCCACGGCAGGCGCGCGGTGACGCGCGTGCCGCCGAGCGGCGATCCGGTGATCTCGACCGATCCTCCGAGGAGCACCGCGCGCTCGCGCATGCCGAGGATGCCGCTGCCGCTGCCGCTGCCGCCGGCATCGGCGCCGGCATCGCCGCCGGCATCGACATGGTCGTCGGTCTCCACGGCAGTGCCTGCTCCGGCGCCCGCGCGCGCACCGCCACCCGCGCGCGTACCGACCCCGTCGTCGTCGATCGTCAGCACGAACTCGTCGCCCGACCGTTCGACCGTCACGACGGCCTCGCTCGCGTGGGCATGCCGCACGACGTTCGTGAGCGCCTCCTGTGCGATGCGGTAGCCCGCGAACTGCACGGCCCGGCGCGGCGACTCGGTCAGTCGGTCGACGAGCCGCGCGTCGAGCTCGGGCGAGCGGATGCCGCGGACGAGCCTCGGCAGTTCGGCGAGCTCGGCCTGCGGCACGAGCGGTGCGTCGCCCTCGCGGATGACGCCGAGGACGCTGCGCACCTCGTCGAGCGCGGTCTTGGAGGTCTCTTTGATGGCTCCGAGGGCCGTGCGGGCCTGCTCGGGGTCGCGGTCCATGAGGTGCAGGCCGACGCTCGCCTGCACGTTGATCTGCGAGAGGGCGTGCCCGATGACGTCGTGTAGTTCGCGGGCGATGCGCACGCGTTCGCGCTCCTCGGCGCTCTGCCGCCGCCGCATCGCCTCTTCTCGGAAGGCCGAGGCCCGTGCCCGGCGCACTCGCACGAACCAGCCGATGCCGAAGCACGCGGCGAGCGCGAGCGTCGTGAACGCGATGCGGAACGGATGCCACGTCGTGCCGACGAACGAGGCCAGCACGATCGCCGCCACCCACGCCACCACGACCGAGGAGACGGCCCAGATCACGGCGCCGCGTGCCACGGCGAGCGCGATCGCGAAGCCCACGGCGATGTAGGGCGGACCGGCATCGGGCGCGAGCGCGAGGTCGGCGAGCGCGGCCGCGCACACCACCGCGACGGTCGGCCCCGGCCAGCGCCTGGCGCCGAGCAGCGCGAGCCCACCGGCCGCGGCGAGCGCGACCTGCAGGGCGCCGGACGGCCATCCGGCTTCGGTCCAGATCGCGATGCCGAGCGCTGCGGGCACCTGAACGAGCAGGCTGATGACGACGGGCGCGAGCAGCACGAACCCCGGCGGCGGCCGGAATCGTTCGGGTCGGCCGTCACCAGGCTGTTGCCATGGCGGCCCGCTCCAGTTCTGCGACGGCATGCCCAGATCGTATCGCCGCGGCGGCGCACCCGAATCGGCCCGGCGGCGACTCACCCGCTACTCCCTGCGGAGTACGAGCCGGTGCCTCCCGTGGCGGGCCTGCTCAGCCGCACGCTCAGAAGAACTGCACCGGCTTGACGATGTCGGCATAGATGAGCAGCGCGCTCATCGCACCGAAGACCACGACGACCGCGAGCGTCACCGGCATGAGCTTCGCGAGGTCGACCGGCCCCGGGTCGGGCCGGCGGAAGAGCTTCGCGAACCCGCGACGGATCCCCTCCCACAGCGCGCCCGCGATGTGCCCGCCGTCGAGCGGCAGCAGTGGAATCAGGTTGAAGACGAAGAGCGCGATGTTCAGCGACCCGAGGATGCCGATCATGGTCGCGGCCTTCGACGCGATCGGGATCTCGTCGATCGTCGCGATCTCGCCGGCGAGGCGCCCGACGCCGACGACCGACATGGGGCCGTTCGGGTCGCGCTCTTCGGGCCCGAAGGCGGCGTTCGCGACATCGACGATGCGTTGGGGCAGGTTCAGGATGATTCCGGCGACGCCGGCCACCTGATCGCCGACGGCCGGCAGCACGGCCGTCACCGGTTGCCGGACGACCTCGGTCGCCGGCCCGATGCCGACGAACCCGGCCGGTTCGGTGAGCGGCGTGCCCGAGGCATCCTTCACGACCTCGCCCTGCTCGTCGATGACGTACCGCTCGCTCAGCATCGGCGTGACCTCGAGCTCGACGATCTCGCCGCCGCGCTCGACGACGAAGGCGACGGGCTCCCCCGGGTGCGCGCGGATGATCGCGGTCGACTCGTTCCACGAGTCGATCGGCTCGCCCGCGACCGAGACGATGCGGTCGCCCGGTTCGATGCCCGCTGCGGCACCGGGGGCCGCGGGATCGCCGGGTTCGCACGACTGCCCCTGGCTCGTCGCAGGAAGTGCGCACGCCGAGACCGAACCGATCGTCGTCGAGTACTGCGCGACGCCGAAGCCCATGAGCAGGATGCCGAAGAGCACGACCGCGAGCAGCAGATTCATGAACGGGCCGCCGAACATGACGATGATGCGCTTCCACACCGGCAGCAGGTAGAACGCGCGGTGCTCGTCGCCCGCGGTGATCGACTCGGCGCTCGAGTCGCGGGCGTCTTGCACGAGCCCGCGGAAGAAGCCCGTGCTGTCGGCGTGCACGCGCTCGCCCTTCGCGGGCGGGAACATGCCGATCATCGAGATGTAACCGCCGAGCGGGATGGCCTTGACGCCGTACTCGGTCTCGCCCTTCTTGCGCGACCAGATGGTCGGCCCGAAGCCGATCATGTACTGCGTGACCTTGACGCCGAACAGCTTCGCGGGCACGAGGTGCCCGATCTCGTGCAGGCCGATCGACACGGCGAGGCCGATCACGATGATGACGACGCCGACGATGAAGGCGAGCACGGAATCCACGGACGCAAGCGTAGTGCCGTCGCCTTCGAGTGTGCTGGCGTTCGGCTGTGAGAGACCGGGTCGGCCGAAATGCCGACTTGACCCTCATGCTCGCCGACTGGGAAGCTCGCGAAACGCCCACTCATCGACTGTGAGGACTCAGGCATCACTCCACGCAGCCGACAACACTCCGAAGCGCAGGAGGAGCACAGCGCGCACGAGCAGCGCTCGCAACTCCCGAGCGACCTCGACTCGGAATTCGGATGGTTCCGTCGTGCGCGTCGCGGTGATCGGATCGCCGGCGGAATCTTGCTCCTGATCGCGGTCGGTGCTGCGCTGGGGCTCTTCTTGACGCTGGGCTGAAATCGGCGCTGGGCTGAAATCGGCGCTGGGCTCAGAGCTGCCCGATCACCGGGCCGCCCGGGCGATCTGCTGCTGCGCTGCTCGCCGGGTGACCCGCTCGACCTCCGCGAGCGATTCGACCGAGAGGGAATCCGCGGATGCCTCGTGCGCCTCGACCACGCCCCGCACCGTGTCGACGATGTCGAGGAACCCGATGCGCCCCGCGTGGAACGCCGTGACCGCCTCTTCATTGGCCGCGTTGAAGACGGCGGGGTACTCGCCGCCGGCGCGGCCCACCTGCTTCGCGAGCGCGACGGCGGGGAACGCCTCGCCGTCGAGCGGCTCGAAGGTCCACTCCTGCGCGCGGGTCCAGTCGAGCGGCGTGCCGACGGCGGCCACGCGGTTCGGCCAGTCGAGCCCGAGCGAGATCGGCAGGCGCATGTCGGGCGGCGAAGCCTGCGCGATCGTCGAGCCGTCGACGAACTCGACCATCGAATGCACGATCGACTGCGGGTGCACGACGACGTCGATGCGGTCGTAGCCGACGTCGAAGAGCAGGTGCGCCTCGATGACCTCGAGTCCCTTGTTGACGAGCGTCGCCGAGTTCGTCGTCACGACGAGGCCCATGTCCCACGTGGGGTGCGCGAGCGCCTCGGCGGGAGTGACCGCGGTGAGCTCGTCGCGCCGGCGGCCCCGGAACGGGCCGCCCGAGGCGGTCAGCACGAGCCGGCGCACCTCGTCGTCGGTGCCCGAGCGCAGCGCCTGCGCGATCGCCGAGTGCTCGGAGTCGACGGGCACGATCTGGCCCGGCTTCGCGAGGCGGGTCACGAGATCGCCGCCGACGATGAGCGACTCCTTGTTCGCAAGGGCGAGCGTCGTGCCTCGCTCGAGCGTCGCGAGGGTCGGCCCCAGGCCGACGGAGCCGGTGATGCCGTTCAGCACGACGTCGGCGTCGACGTCGCGCACGAGTTGCTCGGCCTCCGCGATGCCGACGGCCGTGTGCTCGACCGCGAACTCGGCGGCCTGCGCGTCGAGCAGGGCCCGGTTGGACCCGACCGCGAGTCCGACGACGTCGAAGCGGCGTGGGTTCGCCCTGATGACGTCGAGGGCCTGGGTGCCGATCGAACCGGATGAGCCGAGGATGATGACGGAGCGCACATGCCCACTGTATGGGCAGCGTCGCCCGTGCGGGTGGCGTTTCAGGCGAGCACGGCCACCGACGCGGCTCGACTGCCGGGCACCTCGATGTCGTGGAATCGGATGCCGCGCCATCCCGAACCGAACTCGGGCAGGCTCACCTCGATGCGCCCCACCCCGCCGTCGTCGCTCGGCATCGTGAGGGCGAGTCGCGACGGTTCGATGAAGTCGGTGTGGCCGACCGCTCGCAGCAGCGCCGACTTGCGCGCCCACAGCGTCGCCCGGGCGATCGACCGCGCCGCCGGGTCGAAGCGATCGAGCGCGGCGCGCTCGCTCGCATGGAACGCCGCCTCGTCGATCACGGCCCCGGTCTCGAGCGCGGCCGACTCGATGCCGACGCCGAGCGGATGCCGCGTGGCCGCCGCCCCCACGACGACGTCGCCTTCGACCGCGACATCGGCGTACCAGGGCGCGCCCGACGGCGTCAAGGGGTAGGCGATCGAGGGCCGGCCGTGACGCGCGCCGCACTCGACGCAGTCGTGCACGAGCTCGACGTCGTCGGCGGGCACGCCCGTCGCGTGGGCGAGCAGCCCGCGCAGCACGGTGTCGGCGGCGGGGCCGCGGCGACCGCGCATCATCACGACGACGCGCACCCCCGAGGACTCGAGCTCGATGAGCTCACCCTCGGCCGCGACATCCATGCCCCCATCTTCTCGCACCCGCGCCACCGCGGCCGACGCACGTCGATATGCCGCGGCGCGCATGTCTTCGCGCGTAGGGTCGAACGGTGACAGAGATCGAAGGCGCCGCCGTGCCAGCACCAGTCCGGCAGGGCCCGCTCTACCGCATCGTCAGGGGGTTCCTCCGCCCGCTCGTGCGACTCGTCTACCGGCCGACGATCACGGGCGCCGAGCATGTGCCCATGCGGGGGCCCGTCATCCTCGCCTCGAACCACCTCTCGTTCGTCGACAGCATCGTGATCCCGCTCGCCTCGCCGCGACCCGTGCAGTTCCTCGCGAAGTCGAGCTACTTCACCGGCACCGGGTTCTCGGGCTGGGTCTCGCGCACCTTCTTCGGCGCGATCGGCGCCGTCGCGGTCGAACGCGGCGCCGGTTCGCAGGCGCAGGAGGCCCTCGACGCCGGCCGCCGCATCCTCGACGCCGGCAACGCCTTCGCCCTCTATCCCGAGGGCACGCGCTCGCTCGACGGCCGCCTCTACCGCGGTCGCACCGGTGTGGCCTGGCTCGCGCTGACGACGGGCGCGACCGTCGTGCCGGTCGGCCTCATCGGCACCGAGCGGATCCAGCCCGTCGGGGCGAAGCTGCCGCGCGTGCGACCCGTCACCGTGCGTTTCGGCGAGCCGCTCGACCTCAGCCGCCACGGCCAGGCGAACTCGGGCCGCGCCCGCCGGGCCGCGACCGACGAGATCATGGCGGCGATCCACGCGCTCAGCGAGCAGGAGCTCGCGGGCGTCTACAACGAGACACCGCCGCAGGGCGCCCTCGCCAAACTCGCCGACCGGGTCGTGCCGCGCGAGCGGATGTGAGGCGATTCCCAGCCGCTTCCGGCCCCGCCCGGGTATCGTCGGTGCGGTGCGCCCCGCTTCGATGAGCCCTGCTTCGATGGTCGGCCGCGTCGCCGCGACGGCGGCGCTGGTGCTGACGCTCGCGGCGTGCGGCGGCCCGAGCGGCACCGAGAACGCCGCGACCGGGCGGGCGGCGGCGAGCGTCGACGCGGCCGCCATCGTCGACCTGCCGATTCCGTCCGCGACCGAGTTCGACCCCGGCAGCATCGTGAGCGACGACTCGTTCTACGACAGCGGTGCGATGAGCGAAGACGAGATCCAGTCGTTCCTCGAGGGCGTCGACTGTCGGCCGCGCGACGGCGTGCCCTGCCTCGCCGACTACCTGCAGAGCACCACGACCCAGCCTCCCGCGGGGCCGGGGCACTGCGCCGAATACCGCGGCGGCATCCGCGAACGGGCGAGCCGCATCATCTCGAAGGCGGCGGCGGCGTGCGGCGTGAGCCCGAAGACGCTGCTCGTGCTGCTGCAGAAGGAGCAGTCGCTGCTCACCCGGCCGAGCGAGTCGGGCTACCTCCGCGCGACGGGCTACGGCTGCCCCGACACGGCCGATTGCGACGCGAAGTACTTCGGCTTCTTCAATCAGGTCTACAACGCGGCATGGCAGTTCCGGCAGTACACCGAGCAGCCCGACCGGGCCTACAAGGTCGGCACGGTCGACGTGCAGTTCCATCCCGATGCCGCGTGCGGCGCATCATCCATCGCCATCGCCAACCAGGCCACGGCGAACCTGTACAACTACACGCCCTACCAGCCGAACCCGGCCGCGGTCGCCGACCCCGAGGTCGGCGACGACTGCTCGGCGTTCGGCAACCTGAACTTCTGGCGACTGTGGAACCGCTGGTTCGGCGACCCCGAGGCCGAGCGATACCCCGGGTTCCTGCCGCCGTGCAGCCGGCTCGTCGGCGGTCATGCGTGCCCGATCCCCGAGGCGACGCTGCCCGCGGTGCCACCGGTGCGACTCGGCGCCGGCTGACGGTCAGCGCACGCCTACGGTCAGCGCACGCCGACGGTCAGCGCACGCCGACGGTCACGACGGGCTCGTGGCGCACCGGGAACGCCACGGACGCGGCGATGAAGCACTTCTCGGACGCCTCGGCGTGCAGCGTGCGGGCGAGCTCGAGCATCGAGGCATCCGCCACCTCGACCTGCGGCCGCAGCACGGCCTCGACGAATGCGCCGCCGCCGCGGCCGTCTTCGCGCATGAGCCCGGCCGCCCGGTCGGTGTAGCCGCGCACGACCACGCCGTGGTTCGTCGCGACGTGCAGGTACGAGAGCATGTGGCACTCGCTGAGCGCCGCGAGCAGCAGCTCTTCGGGGTTCCAACGATCGCGGTCGCCGTGGAACGCGCGATCGCTCGACCCGGCGATCTCATGCAGCTTGCCCGCTGCGCGCACCGCGTGACCGCGTCCGTAGTCGCGGTAGCCCGACGTTCCCGTGCCGCGATCGCCCTGCCACTCGACCTCGATCTCGTACCGGTGCTCACCGAGCATGCTGCCTCCTTCGATCGTGCGCGCGACCCCGCGCCATCCGATTCTGCACCGATTCCGACCCCTCCTCGACCCGCCGCCGCGACGATAAGGTGGAGGCACCATGACTGACAACCGCATCGACGCCCAGACAGCAGCAGCACCGGCAGCAGAGACAGCAACGGCGACAGCCGCCCCGGTCTACACCGTGCCGCAGGAGCGCAAGATCGTGACCGCGATCCCCGGCCCGAAGTCGCAAGAGCTGCAGGCCCGACGATCGAAGGTCGTCTCGGCCGGCGTCTCGTCGGCGCTGCCCGTCTACATCGAGCGCGCGAACGGCGCGATCCTCGTCGACGTCGACGGCAACCGGTTCGTCGACTTCGGCGCCGGCATCGGCGTGACGACGATCGGCCACACCGAACAGCGCGTCGTCGCGGCCGCCGCCGACCAGCTGCAAGACGTCATCCACACCCTCTTCACGATCACGCCGTACGAGGAGTACGTGCGCGTCGCCGAGCTGCTCGCCGAGCACACGCCCGGCAACTGGCAGAAGAAGAGCGTGCTCGTCAACTCCGGCGCCGAAGCCGTCGAGAACGGCGTGAAGATCGCCCGCAAGCACACGGGCCGCCGCGCGGTCGCCGTGCTCGACCACGCCTACCACGGCCGCACGAACCTCACCATGGCGATGAACTACAAGGCCATGCCCTACGCGACCGGCTTCGGCCCGCTCGCCGGCGACGTCTACCACGCGCCGAACTCCTACCCCTATCGGGACGGCCTGTCAGGGCTCGACGCCGCCGCCCGCACGATCGCCTACCTCGAGAAGGTGGTCGGGGCGAGCGACCTCGCCTGCCTCGTCGTCGAACCCATCCAGGGCGAGGGCGGGTTCATGGTTCCCGCCGACGGGTTCCTGCCGACGCTGCAGACGTGGTGCACCGAGAACGGCGTCGTCATGATCGCCGACGAGATCCAGTCGGGCATGGCGCGCACCGGCCGCTACTACGCGAGCGAGCACTTCGGCTGGGAGCCAGACCTCGTGCTCTCGGCGAAGGGCATCGCGGGCGGCCTGCCGCTCGCCGCGGTCACCGGCCGGGCCGAGATCATGGATGCCGCCCAGCCGGGCGGGCTCGGCGGCACCTTCGGGGGCAACCCCGTCGCATGCGCTGCGGCGATCGCCGTGTTCGAGTCGATCGAAGAGAACGACCTGCTCGCCGAGGCGCGCCGCATCGAGGCGACCCTGCGGGCCGGTCTCGAGAAGCTCGCGAGGCGTTACGACGTGATCGGCGACATCCGCGGCATGGGCGCGATGATCGCGATCGAGCTCGTGCAGCCCGGCACCGCGGCCACGGCGAAGGCGCCGAACGCCGAGGCCGTCAATCGCATCGTCGCGTTCTCCGCCCAGCACGGCGTGCTCTTCCTGAGCGCCGGCACGTACGGCAACGTGCTGCGGTTCCTGCCGAGCCTGGCGGTGAGCGATGCGCTCATCGAAGACGGTCTCCGCGTGCTCGACGACGCCCTCGCCTCACTCGGATAGTGCAGGTGGCCGGCACATTCTCAGTCACTGACTCCGTCGAACTCGCCGTGGTCGAGCGTAGTGGTTTCATCGAGTCCCGGCACGCGGGTTCCGCCGTCGTGCTCTCCCCCGAGGGCGAGGTGCTGCGCGCCCTCGGCGACGTCGTCACCCCGATCTTCCCCCGGTCCTGCCTGAAGCCGTTCCAGGCCGTCGCCGTCATGACCTCGGGGGTCACCCTCCGCGGCGAAGACGCGGCGATCGCGACCGCGAGCCACTCGGGCACCGCGGCGCACGTCGCCCTCGTGCGGCGCCTGCTCGAACGCGAGTCGATTCCCGAATCGGCGCTCGGCTGCCCTGCGGCCTCGCCGTCCGACCAGGTGGCGCGCGAGCAGCTCATCCGCTCGGGCGGGCCTCGTGAGCGCGTCTACATGAACTGCTCGGGCAAGCACTCGGCGATGCTGCTCGCCTGCGTCGCCAACGAGTGGCCGCTCGAGGGCTACCTCGAGGTCGACCACCCGCTGCAGAAGCGCGTGCTCGACGTCGTCGAACGGTTCACCGGCGAACGCCCGGCTGCCACCGCGATCGACGGCTGCGGCGCCCCAGTGCACGCGATCAGTCTCGGCGGCCTCGGCCGCGGCATCCAGAAGATCACGACCGCGGCCGCCGGCTCGCCGTTCGCGCTGTACCGCGAGGCGGCGGCTCTCACCGAGGCCGTGCGCGATCACGCGTGGGCCGTCGGCGGCCCGGGCCAGCCCGACACGGTCGCGATCGAGCGACTCGGCGTCTTCGCGAAGATCGGCGCAGAGGGCGTCATGGTCATGACCGCGCCCGACGGCACGACGGTCGCACTCAAGGTGCTCGACGGCTCACCGCGCGCCTCGACGATCATCGCGCTTCGGCTGCTCGCGCAGTCGCGCGCGATCGAGCACGAGGCGATCGACGCCGTGCAGACCGAACTCGACCTCTGGGTCATGGGCGGCGAGCAGCGCGTCGGTGCGGTCCGCGCCACCGTCTGAGCCGCAGTCCCTCCGCACCTCTCGGCCACGTGTCCGCCCCGGGGTGCGCCGCGTTCAGGGGATTTCAGCGACACGC
>NZ_JBSHJY010000018.1:0-60903 GCF_053619715.1 Agromyces sp. NPDC055520
GCATCAGACGGCTGACGACCGACGGCCGTTCAAGGTCCACGTGCTCACTCCCCTGTGCTCACGTGCCCCTGTGCTCTCGTGCACGTCAGGAGCGGCAGCACCACGTCGTCGACGAGCGAGGCGACGAACTCGGGCGTGACCTCGCCGCCCATCAGGAACTCGTGCCGGAGCAGGTTGTGGCCCGCCTCGAGTCGGCGTTCGGGCAGCTCGGCCGAGTCGAGCTCGCCGCGATCGACCGCGCGGTCGACGATCGTGCGCATCGCCTGGATGCCGCGGCCCCGACTCCGCGCGTGGAACCGTTCGGCGACGTCGGGGTCGCGGAGCGTCTCGCTGATGAGCCCCTTCAGCGCCTGGCCCGACGGGCCGGCGAGCGTGCGGCCGACGAGCTCGAAGAGCGCGAGCAGGTCGCCGCGGAGCGACCCCGTGTCGGCCAGCTCGGCCGGGATCGGGAGCGTCCTGTAGACCGCGTCGATGACGAGTTCGGGCTTGCCCGGCCAACGGCGGTAGAGCGAGGCCTTGCTGACGCGCGCGCGGGCCGCGACGCCGTCGACCGTGAGCCGGTCGTACCCGGTCTCGGCGAGTTCGGTCATGACGGCGTCGACGATCGCCGTGCGCAGCGCGTCGCCCCGTCGGCGCGGGCCTGCACGGTGGTCGAGCGGGCGGTCGTCGCTCACGAATCCCCCTCGAGGCTCACGCGCCCCGTGTCGCCGTCGACCGTGACGATCTGCCCGTCTCGCAGCACCGAGGTGCCGCTGCCGGTGCCCATGATGGTCGGCAGGCCGTACTCCCGTGCCACGATCGCGGCGTGCGAGGCGAGTCCGCCGGTGTCGACGACGACGGCGGCTGCGATCTGGAACAGGGGCGTCCAGCTCGGGTTCGTATAGGGGCAGACGAGCACGTCTCCGGGCGCCAACCTTGCGAACTCGGAGGGCTCGCGGATGATTCGTGCCGGCCCCGATGCCCGGCCGCCGCCGGCCGGGGTGCCGCTGACGACGGCGTCGGCGTCGGCTCGCGCCGCCCGCACGGTGAGCGGTGAGATGAGCGGCGCTCCGGCGTACCGCGCGCGCCGGCTCGCACGCTGCCGCACAGTCGCAGCGAGCTGCGCCCGCTCACGCGTCGAGAGGGCATCGGGATCGTCGATCGCGAGCAGCTCGCCGTACCGCAGGTGGAAGACCTCGTCGGGTGCCGTCAAGACGCCCGCCGATACGAGTCGTGCGCCCGCCTCGAGCAGAGCCCGCCGCAGGGGCGACAGCGGGCGCATGGCATGGAAGTGGGTGTCTTCGCGGAACGCGATGCCCGCTCGAGCGCGATCAGCGGCCGCGGCGATCTCGTCGCCGAGGTGCAGGGCGCGGACGCGGCGGCGGCCGAGCACGCGCCGCTCGGCCGCGGCGAACTCACCCGCTCCCGCGTCGGGGCCGGCCTCGGCGCCGGGCGCGACGGGCCGCGCGAGCAGTGCACGGATCGCGCCGAAGAGCACGGCCGGATCGTCGCCCCAGGTCGGCTCCGAGGCGAGGAACGCGCTCGTGGTCTCGCGATGGCCGTACTCGTCGTCGAACGCCTCGACCCGGGTGCGCAGACCGGCCAGTGCCCCACGCCCGCCGGCCTCCCCGGCGAGCTCCGCGGCGAGTTCGGCATCGGTCGACGATTCGAATGCCGCCCGCCGCGCGGCATCCGCTGCCACCGCCTTCGCGAGCTCTGAGATCGCGACGTTCGCGTCGCCCGTGCGCGTGCGCACCCCGCGGGTCAGTGCCGAGGCCTCGCGGCCGAGGCCGAGTACGCCGAGCAGCAGCCGAAGCCGCACGAGGTCGAAGCCCGCGCGCGGAAGATGGTCGATGCGCAGCGTGATGAGCCCGTCAAGGATGTCGAGTGCGCGTCGCGGCACCCCGACGAGCTCCGTCCAGTCGAGCGCGCCGGGATCGATCGCCCGCAGCGCATCGACCGCACGGTCGAAGTCGGCGAAACGGGGGTCCTCCATCCATCGCTCGGTGCGGAAGCGGCGGATCCTCGGCGCCATCCGGAACGGCGTCGCGAGCGTGCGCGGCGAAGGGCGCGGGTCGGGCGGCGCGAGGCGGTCGACGACGCCGTCGACCTCGGGCAGCATGTCGGTGACCGACACCCTGATCGCGGGGATCTCGGCGAGCATGCGGGTGAGGATGCGGCCGTGGCCGTGCACGGTCCACGTGGTCATGTCGAGCGGGGTGGGGCGGATCGGCAGCAGTTCGGCGACGATGCCCGTCATCAGCCGGCGGATCGGGTTGACCCGCACCGGCTCCGGCGGCAGCGCGGTCAGCGATCGCGCCTGCACGATCCACAGCTCGCCGCGGGCCGAGGCCCACTCGATGTCCTGCGGCTCGCCGAAGTGCTGCGCGATACGCGCGCCGACGCACGCCATCGAGCGCAGCGCCGCGTCGTCGAGACGCCCCTCGGCGGCTGGCCCGCCGACCATACCCGGCCGGCCCGATTCGCCCGCGACCTCGCGCACTCCGCCGCCGGCGTCGGGCACGATGACGAGCTCGCGGCGCCCGAGGCGACGCTCGAGCACGCGCCCGTCGGCCGCCACGACGAAATGGTCGGGCGTCACCCGCCCCGACACGACCGCTTCGCCGAGGCCTGCACTCGCGTCGACGACGGTCTCGTCGCGTGCGCCGGTGACGGGGTTCGCCGTGAACATGACGCCCGCCGTATCGGCGTCGACGAGTCGCTGCACGACGACCGCGATGGCGACGTCACGATGATCGATGCCGGCCCGCGTGCGGTAGGCCACGGCCCGCCGCGTCCAGAGCGACGCCCAGCAGCGTCGCACGGCGTCGACCACCGCGTGCTCGCCGACGATGTTCAAGAAGGTGTCCTGTTGACCGGCGAAGGTCGCGCCCGGCAGGTCTTCGGCGGTCGCGCTCGACCGCACCGCCACGGCGAGCGCGGCGGGCGCGGCATCGGCAACCGCGAGCTCGCGGTACGCCCCAACGATCGCCGCCTCGACCGCTGCCGGCACGTTCATCGCCCCGACCGCCTCGCGCACGCGGTCGGCGTCGTCGTCGCCCATGACCTCGGGCACGGCGTCGGCAAGCGCGGCGCCGTCGAGCGCGGCACCGTCGAACGCTCGGCGATACGCGTCGGTCGTGACGACGAACCCCTCTGGCACTCGGAAGCCGCCGCGCAGCAGCTCGCCGAGGTTCGCGCCCTTGCCGCCCGCGACGGCGAGGTCGCCGCGGCCGACGTCGCCGAGTCCGACGACCGCGAGCGTGTCGGGCCGGGTGTCGCGTGCGTTCATGTCGGCACTCCTTCTCGATCGGGCGCGGTGCCGGTTTCAGAGACCGTCGTGCGCAGCGGCCGCGCCGGCAGCGCGATCGTCAGCACGAAGGCGACGACGAGCACCCCGGCCCCGTACCCGAAGACGGGCGCCACGGCGGCGAGGTACCCGTCGGACGGCACACCGGCGGTGCGCAGATTGATCAGCGCTCCGGTGACCGCGACGCCCACCGTCGCGCCGACCTGCCGCACGAACACGACGGTCGACGTCGCCACGCCGAGATCCGCATGTGCGACGGCGTTCTGCACGACGAGCAGCATGACCTGCATCACGAGCCCGACGCCGGCGCCGAGCAGCAGCAGCACGAGCGCGGCGGCCCAGATCGGCGTGTCGGCGCGCACCATGCCGAGCAGCGCGAGCCCGACGCCCGCCATCGCGGTTCCGACGATCGGGAACACCCGGTAGCGACCGGTGCGCGAGATGATGCGGCCCGACAGGGTCATGGTCACGATCACCCCGCCCATCGCGATCGTGACGGTGGATGCCGCCGCCACAGGTGAGACCCCGAACCCGAGTTGCACGACCGCCGGCAGAAAGCTGATCGTGCCGAAGAGGGCGACGCCGATGAGGAAGCTCACCGCGACGGGCACACTGAACGCGGCGTCGCGGAACAGCCCGAGCGGGATCACGGGATCAGTCGCACGCACCGCCGTGACGACCCAGACGATCGCGGCGAGTGCGATCACCGCGAGCAGTGCCGCGGCGACCGGCCACGGCACTCCGGTCTCGGCGAGGCTCGCGAGTACGACGACGCCGGCGATGAGCGCGGCGATCGCGATCGCTCCGGCCAGGTCGAACGGGCGGCGTTCGCGCGGCGCCGGCAGCCTGATCGTGCGCAGGGTCAGCACGTATGCGAGCACCGCGAGCGGCAGGTATCCGACGAAGATCCAGCGCCAGCCGACGGTCTGGATCACGAGTCCGCCGATGATCGGCCCGCCGACGGCGGCGACGACGTAGACCATGCCGATCCAGCCGAGGTAGCGACCGCGTTCGCGCGGGCTGACGATCTCGCCGATGACGGCCTGTGCGCCGAGCATGAGGCCGCCGCCGCCGAGCCCCTGCACGATGCGTGCTCCGATGAAGACGGGCAGGCTTCCGGCGAGGGCCGTGCCGACCGCACCGGCGGTGAAGAGCGCGATCGCGACGAGCAGCAGGGGCCGACGTCCGTAGCGGTCGCCGAGCTTGCCGTACGCGGGCATCGACGCGGTCGCGGCGCCGAGGTAGGCCACCACGACGAGCGGCATGAGCTCGAGGCCGCCGAACTCCTCGGCGATGTGCGGCAGCGCCGGTGCCGACGCCGTCTGGTCGATCGCACCGAGCAGCATGACGATCATGAGGCAGACGAGCACGGGCCACAGCCGCCGCGTCGTCGACATCACGCCTCCCGAGTTAGAGTACGAGTCGTACTCTACACCTCGAAGAACTCGACCGCCGCCTCCCGGAACACCCGCGACCCGGGCGCGTTGAAGTGGTGCCGCCCGGGCAGTTCGACGAAGGACCCGTTCGGCGTGGCCTCCGCCAGTTGCCTCGACTGCGCGAGGATGGCGTCGTCGCTGCCCGTGGCGAACATGATCGGCTGCAGCGGCGGGTTCGCGATATCGGGGTCGGCGTCGCCGAACCGCATGCCCTCGGCGAGCGCCACGAGCGAGCGCAGGTCGTTGCCGGCCACCCGTTCGGCCAGGGTCACGTAGTTGCGCGTGACCTGGTCGTCGACGGGCGTGCCGTGCTCGGCGTAGGCGCGCGCCTGCTCGATCTGCAGTCGGGCGAGCGGGCGCCCGTCGGGGATGCCGCCGAGCACCGCGCGCTCGACGTGGTCGGGCATCTGCAGGGCGACCTGCCAGCCGACCCGCGCGCCGAGCGAGTACCCGGCGTAGAAGATCGAGTCGAGCAGGTAGGTGTCGAGCACCGTCGTGATGTCGTCGACGAAGGCACTCATTCGATACGCGGATGCTTCGTGAGGCTTGTCGCTCGAACCGTGGCCGCGTTGATCGATGCCGAGCACCCGGTAGCCTGCGCGGGTGAGGTCACGAACCCAGCCCGTGTTCACCCAGTTGTCGCGGCAGCTCGACGCGAATCCGTGCACGCACAGCACCGTCGGGGCGTCGTCGTCACCCCAGAGGTACGTCGCGATGCGCAGCCCTTCGGCAGACATCACGTACTGCGGCTCGGGCATTTCGGTGAGGGCGGGCAACGAAGCATCCATGTCAGCCATTCTGGCCTCTCCCGACTAGGCTCGGCTCGACGGAAACAGAGCAACACGGCAGCGATGAAGGGCCGATGGCAGCGATGGCGAACGCACTCACCGAAGACCAGCTCGCGATCGTCGCCGCGGTGCGCGAGTTCACCGCGACCGAGCTCGCACCGTTCGCGAACGAACGCGACCAGACGAAGACCTTCCCGATCGAGGCGCTCGAGCATGCCGGCCGGCTCGGCCTCGGCGGTGTCTACGTGCGCGACGACGTCGGCGGCTCCGAGCTCGGCCGCTTCACCGCCACGCTGATCTTCGAAGAGCTCGCCAAGGGCGACACGACGATCGCGGCCTACCTCTCCATCCACAACATGGTGGCGTGGATGATCGACCGCTACGGCGACGACCTGCAACGACAGCGCTGGCTGCCGACCCTGACCGCGCTGACCGATCGCGGCAGCTACTGCCTCACCGAGCCGTCGGCTGGGTCGGATGCCGCGGCGATCACCACGACCGCCAGACGCGACGGCGACGACTACGTGCTGAACGGCGTGAAGCAGTTCATCTCGGGCGCCGGATCGTCGGCGGTCTACCTGGTCTTCGCACGCACGGGCGAGGCGGGGTCGCGGGGCATCAGCGCGATCGTCGTCGACGCCGGGGCATCCGGCCTCTCATTCGGCCCCGACGAGAAGAAGATGGGCTGGAATGCGCAGCCGACCCGCCAGGTCGTGCTCGAGAACGTACGCGTGCCGGTGACCAACCGCCTCGGCGCCGAGGGCGACGGCTTCGCGATCGCGATGTCGGGCCTCGACGGCGGGCGGGTCAACATCGCCGCGTGCTCGATCGGCGGCGCGCAGTGGGCGCTCGACCAGACGCTGCGTTACGCGCACGAGCGCGAGACCTTCGGTCGGCCCCTCGGCGAGCACCAGTCGGTCGCCTTCACCCTCGCCGACATGGCGACGGGGCTGCACGCCGCGCGGCTGCTCGTGCACGACGCTGCCGAGGCGATCGACGCCGAGACCCCCGACGCCACGCTGCGATGCGCGATGGCGAAGCGCTTCGCGACCGACGCGGCGTTCGAAGCGGCCAACAGCGCGCTGCAGCTTCACGGCGGCTACGGCTACCTCTCGGAGTACGGCATCGAGCGGGTCGTGCGCGACCTGCGCGTGCACCAGATCCTCGAGGGCACCAACGAGGTCATGCGCATGATCGTCGGGCGCCGGCTCCTCAGTCGCTGACGAGCGCCTCGGCGCCGTCAGCCCCTGCATCCGCGCCGGCTCCGCCGTCGCCGGCGGAGTCGGCGGAGCCGGCGAGCATGCCGTGGTGCAGCAGGTCGAGGTAGTTCGCGCTCAGGCTCGCCGCCGTGTGACTGCCGCCCGAGCGGAACCAGAACACCGTCGACCACAGTGCGTCGCGGATGAACCGGAACGCGAGTCTCGGGTCGATGGTGCCCCGGAACACCCCGGTGCGCTGGCCCTCCACGATCTGCTCGAGCCAGATCTGCTCGATGCGCTCGGCTCCCTCGGCGACGAACCCGAACGCCGGCTGGGTCATCAGGAACCCGGTCTCGTTCTGGTAGATCATCACCTCGTCGGGGCGCTGCTCGATCGTGAGGAACGCGCGCTCGATGAGCCGGTCGAGGTGCTCGCGCGGGCTGCCGTCGCTCGCGACGATGCGCTCGAACGCCGACAGCGTGTCGTGCTGGAAGGTACGCAGGATCTCGTGGAGCACCGCCTCTTTCGAGGCGAAGTGGTGGTACAGGCTGCCCGAGAGGATGCCGGCCGCGTCGGCGATGTCGCGCACGGTCGTCGATGAGTACCCGCGCGAGGCGAAGAGCCGCGTCGCGATCACGAGGATCTGGTCGCGCCGGACGGAGCCGTCGCGTCGTTCAGATCCGTCACTCACCTCAGCGCCCGCTGACCTTTCCGAACAAGCGCGCGATCGGTGCGAGCACGAGCGGCCGCGCCGCGACCCAGGCCGCCGCGATCACGACGAGCGACGCGACGAAGATCCAGAACCCCGTCCAGTTCACGACGTCTTGGCTCGCGTACATGTGGTTGAGGTTGCGCAGCGCCCCCGTCGCGAACACCAGACCGACGTGCACGACGATGAACGCGACGAAGTAGAGCATCACCGGGAAGTGCACGGCGCGCGCCCACTCCACCGGGTAGATGCGGTTCAGCGTCTTCGCGTTCTTCGGCCAGAGGCCCGACATGCGCACGCCCGTGATCACCGCGAGCGGCGCCGCGATGAAGACCGTGACGAAGTAGGCGATCTGCTGCAGGCTGTTGTAGTTGACCCAGCCGTTCTCGGTCGGCCAGTCGAGCGAGACGTACTGCAGCAGCGCCGACACGGCGTTCGGCACGACCTCCCAGCTCGTCGGCACGAGGCGCATCCACTGCCCGGTCGCGAAGAGCAGCACGACGAACACCACGCCGTTGACGACCCAGAGGATGTCGAGCGACTGGTGGAACCACAGCGAGAGGCTGATCTTGCGCTTCGCATTCCAGCGCGGCGACCAGAACGCGGTCGGCCGCTTCTGCGTGCGCACCTCGAGACCCGAGCGGATGATGAGCACGATCAGGAACACGTTGAAGAAGTGCTGCCAGCCGATCCACGCGGGGATGCCGACGGGCGCCGACTCGGGCAGCTCGTACTCGCCCGGGTACGCGGCGAGGAAGTCCTGCATGGCCGGCAGGCCGAGCAGCCAGTTGACCACGACGACGGCGCCGGTCGCCGCGAGCAGCAGCGCGAAGCCGCCGATGACGAGCGATCCCAGCCACTGCGCGCGCGAGTAGGGCCCGTACAGTTTCGGCCACGGTTCGGCGACCGGGCGAACGGATGCCGCGGCGCCCGCGTTCACGCGACGGGGCGGCGGCATCGGGGCGCGCCGGGGCGCCGGCGCCGGCGCCGGCGCCGGTGTCGGAAGCGCGGCGGGCACCGATGCCGGCACCGGTTCGGCGATCGCGGGTGCCGAGGCGACGGACCTCGCCGGCGCCGAGCCGGCCGGCGGCCACGGTTCTCCGTCTGGTGTACGGGGTAGTCCGCGGCGAAGTGCCGCTCCCCCACCGGCCACGGCCTGCGCGGCCGCGACGGGCCGAGACGGTGCCGCGACCTCCGATGCGGCAGCGATCGACGCTTCGACCGGCACAGCGGCGGCAGGCACAGCGGCGGCAACCACCGCGGAGGCAGGCGGCCACGGCTCACCGCCCGGTACACGGGGCAACCCGCGTCGCAGCGCCCGAGCCCCCGCAACCGTTCCCTGAGCCTGTCGAAGGGAGCCCGACCCAGCCGCGTCGGTCCCTTCGACGAGCTCAGGGAGCGCATCCGGCGCACCGCCCGCAACGGGCGCCGCGACATCCACCGCGGCGATCTGGGCTGCGGCGATCTCGACGATCGGGGGCCAGGGGTCGCCGCCGGCGACGCGGGGCAGGCCCTGCCGCGTCGTTCGCCCGTACGTCGCCATCGAGCCCTACGCCTTCCGCGCCTCGAGCGCGGCGATGAGCTGCGGCACGACCGTGAACAGGTCGCCGACGATGCCGAAGTCGGCGATCTCGAAGATCGGAGCGTCCCCGTCCTTGTTGATCGCGACGATCGTCTTCGCGGTCTGCATGCCGGCGCGGTGCTGGATCGCACCCGAGATGCCGAGCGCGATGTAGAGCTGCGGCGACACCGAGACGCCGGTCTGGCCGACCTGGTGCGACTGCGGAATGTAGCCCGCGTCGACCGCCGCACGCGACGCGCCGACCGCGGCGCCGAGCACGTCGGCCAGCCGGTCGACGAGCTCGAACTGCGCTTCGGAGCCGAGACCGCGACCGCCCGAGACGACCTTCGCCGCGCCCCGCAGCTCGGGGCGCGACGACGTCACGACCTCTGCCTCGAGCGCGCCCGTCTCGGCGGCCTTGCGACCGGATGCCGCGACCTCGAGCCGCTCGATCGAGGCGGGCTTCGCCTCGGCGCGGGCATCGATCGAGCCCTCGCGCACGGTGATGACAGGCGCGCCCCAGGTCACTGCCGAGTCGACGTTGTACGCGCCGCCGTAGACGGAGTGGTGGGCGACGACGCCCTCGGCATCGCGCGAGACCCCGACGGCGTCGACCGCGAGGCCCGAGCGCGATCGCGCGGCGAAGCGCGCGGCGACCTCACGGCCCTCGATCGAGTTCGACACGAGCACGGCATCGGGTCGCACGAGTTCGGCGGCCGCGGCGAGCGCGTCGGCCCCGGGAACGGCCAGCCGGGCACCGGCGTCGGGGTGCTCGGCGACGAGCACGTGGGTCGCGCCGAGCGCGGCGGCATCCTGAGCCTGTTGCTCGCCCTCGCCCGCGGCGGCGACGATCAGGGCGACCGGGGTGCCCACCTCTGCGGCGGCGCCGAGCAGGCCGGCGGCGCTCTTGGCGAGCGCGCCCGACGGCGCGACGTCGAGGAGCACGAGGATCGAGTCTGCGGTGTAGTCGGTCATCGTGGTCTCCTACGCGAGCCGGTTCTGAACGAGGTACTCGGCGAGGCGTTCGCCGGCATCACCCTCGTCGACGATCTTGGTGCCCGCCGTGCGCGGCGGCTTCTCGCCGAGCGAGATGACGATCGAGCGGGATGCCTCGGTACTCTCGGCATCGACGCCGAACTCGGCCAGGTCGGCGAGCGAAAGCGTCTCGAACGGCTTCTTCTTGGCGGCCATGATGCCCTTGAAGTTCGGGAACCGCGCATCGGGCAGGCGCTCGGTGATCGAGATCACGGCGGGCAGGGTCGCGGTGACCGCCATCGTGCCGTGGTCGCTCGCGCGCTCGCCGCGCACCTCTGCGTCGGTGATCTCGACGGAATTCAGGCTCGTCGCGTTCGGCACGTCGAGCAGTTCGGCGATCATCGCCGGGAGCACCCCGCCCGATCCGTCGGTCGACTGGTTGCCCGCGATCACGAGGTCGTAGCCGATGCGCGTGAGCGCCGCGGCGAGCACTTCGGCCGTGAGGCCGAGGTCGGCGCCGAGCAACGCCTCGTCGACGACCTGCACGGCACCCGCGGCGCCCATCGCGAGGCCCTTGCGCACGGTGGCGGCGGCCGACTCGGGCGACATCGACAGCACGACCACCTCGGTGCCGGCGTGGGAGTCGGCGTACGAGAGCGCGACCTCGAGCGCGCGCTCGCTGATCTCGTCGAGCACCGTTTCGCTCGCCGCGCGATCGGCGAGGCCCGTCTGCAGACTGAGCTTCCGATCCCCGTACGTGTCGGGGACTTCCTTGACCAGGACGACGATCTTCATTCCGCTCCTTTGACGAGTCGCTTCATCCTAACCAAGCACTTGCTTGCCTGAACAGGTGCCTCATTTGTGGGTTCATGCCAAACGGCACCGCGCGGCCGCGCTGCCGGCCCGTGGAACCCGCACAGTTCGCGCCCTTCGGAGGCGCGCCGGGTTACAGTGCGGGCATGAGTGCATTCCGACCCCCTGTTGCAGATATCGCCTTCGCCCTCGAGCATGTCGTCGACTACGACGCCGTCGCGCAGCTGCCCGGCTTCGAGCACGCCGACCTCGAGACCGTCACCGAGATCCTCGACGAGGCCGGTAACTTCATGGCCGAAGTCGTCGCCCCGACCAACCGCGCCGGCGACCTCGAGGGGTCGACGCTGAACCCCGACGGCACGGTCACCACGGCCACCGGCTTCAAGGAGGCCTACTCCGCCTACGTCGACGCCGGCTGGGGCTCGGTGCCGCTGCCCGAGGAGTTCGGCGGCGGCGGGTTCCCACGCACCATCGGCCTCGCGCTCCAAGAGCTCATGGCGACCGCGAACATGGCCTTCGCACTCGCGCCGTTGCTCACGCAGGGCGCGATCGAGGCGCTGCTGCACTACGGCAGCGATGAGCAGAAGCAGCAGTGGCTGCCGAAGATGGTCACCGGCGAGTGGGCCGGCACCATGAACCTCACCGAGCCGCAGGCCGGCACCGACGTCGGCGCCCTCACGACCAAGGCCGTCAAGCGCGACGACGGCACCTACGCCATCACGGGCCAGAAGATCTTCATCACCTTCGGCGACCACGACCTGAGCGAGCAGATCGTGCACCTCGTGCTCGCCCGCACGCCCGACGCGCCTGCCGGCACCAAGGGCATCTCGATCTTCATCGTGCCGAAGTTCCTCATGAACGAAGACGGCTCGATCGGCGAGCGCAACGGCGTGCACACCGTGGGCGTCGAGCACAAGATGGGCATCCACGGCTCGCCCACGTGCGTGCTCTCGTATGAAGACGCCACGGGCTACCTCGTCGGCGAAGAGAACATCGGCATGCGCATCATGTTCGTCATGATGAACAGCGCCCGCCTCTCGGTCGGCATGCAGGGGCTCGCCGTGTCGGAGCGCGCCTACCAGCAGTCGCTCGACTACGCCCGCGAGCGCATCCAGGGCCGAGCGATCGGCGCCACCGAAGACTCCCCCATCATCGACTTCCCCGACGTGCGCCGCATGCTCATGACGCAGAAGGCGTACATCGCCGCGATGCGACGCATGATGCTGCTGACCGCGACCTACACCGACGTGTCGACGCACCACCCCGACCCGGCCGTGCGCGCCCGGGCGACCGAGATCGTCGGCCTGCTGACCCCGATCAACAAGTCGTTCGGCACCGACCTCGGCAACGAGCTCACCTCGCTCGCACTGCAGATCCACGGCGGCATGGGCTTCATCGAAGAGACCGGCGCAGCGCAGCACTACCGCGACGTGCGCATCGCCGCGATCTACGAGGGCACGAACGGCGTGCAGGCCGCCGACCTGATCGGCCGCAAGCTCCCGGTTCGGGGCGGTGCATCGGTGCTCGAGTTCATCGCGACCATGCGCGAGCTCGACAGCGAGCTCGCCGCGGCCGGCGAGGAGTTCGCCTCGATCCGCACGCAGCTCAGCGCCCAGCTCGACACGCTCGAGCAGACGACGATGTGGATGTTCACCAACGGGCTCACCGACCCGAACGCCGCACTCTCGGGCTCGGTGCCCTACCAGCGCATCTGGGGTCTCGTGGTCGGCGGGTGGCTCATGGCCAAGTCCGCCCTCGCCGCACGCGGACTCGACGACGACGGCATCGCCGAGACGCAGCTGCCGCTCGCCCGGTTCTACGCCGAGCAGCTGCTGCCGCAGGCCGCGGGCCTCGTCGGTGCGGCGACCGCCGGTTCGCGCGACCTGTTCGCCCTCAGCCCCGCCGAGCTCGGCGATCTGGCCGCGCGCGGAGCCCGCGTCTGAGCTGAGCCGGCAGAGACGGCCCAAGCGCCCGCCCGTTCGAGGGCGGGCGCTTCGGCGTGCACGGGCGAACGTTTCGACGACTCGGCGACGGGGGCCGCGACATCCACTCGCTGCTGCTGAACTCGACGGCGTCGGCGTCGGGCGACCGCGACGGCGTTACGCGACGGCGTCGGCGTATTCGCGCGCGAGCCGTGCGACCTTGTCGACGTAGTCGTTGTCGTGGTTGTACGAGAACACGGCCGCACGCCAGCCCTCGGCGCTCGTCATCGCGCCCGACGCGCAGAGGTAGCGCCCCGCCGAAAGGGCGGCGTCGTCGATCTGGTTCGGGTCGGCGACGTCGTCGCCGTTGCCGTCGCTGCCCCACTTCGACCAGGTCGACGGAATGAACTGCATCGGCCCGACGGCGCGATCCCACGTGGCGTCGCCGTCGAGCCTGCCCTGGTCGGTGTCGGCGATCCTGGCCACGCCCCCGGCGGTCGCGGAGCCGTCGAGCGCTGGGCCGATGATCGGCGGTCGGGCATTGCCGTTCGAGTCGAGCACCGTCGAACCGTGGCTGCCGTGCCCCGATTCGATCTCGCCGATGGCCGCGATCGTGGTCCAGTCGAGGCCGCAGTCGGGCTCGTCGGCGGCGAGCGTGATGTGCGCGAGCGCGTAGGCCGACAGGGCGCGCTCGGGAATGCCGGTGGCGGCGGCGACACTCGTCAGCCACTCGGAGTCGACGGCCGGCATCGGCGGCAGCTCGGTGGTCGAGAGGCCCGTCGGCTCTTCGTCGGTCGCGGTCTCGCCGTCGGCCTGTGCGATCTGCTCGCGGTCGTCGGGCGTCGCCACCGGCGGCGGGGCCACCTTGGGGCCGAACGCGGGCGGTGCGGCGAAGCCGTCGGGGTTGGCTGCCGTGCCGATGACGTTCACGGCGGCGATCGCGCCGATGACGAGTGCCACGACGCCGACCACGGCGCCGGCGTATCCCGCCGTGCGGCGCGCGAACCGCCACACCGAACCGGGCGCCCGCGCCCCGCGACGGGCGCCGTACTCGTCGGCGTCGGAATCGTCGTCCCAGGACATCGGTGGCTCGCTTCGTTCAGTCGTGGGGCAGGGTTCCCACTCGGGGTCGAACATCGCCGGCCCGTGCGAGCCCGGCGAGGGCGACCCACCCCTCAACCCTACGCGCGTCGCACGAGCATCGCACGGGTGGATCGGTCGTGAGCACCGATCGGCTGCTCTCGTTGGGCAGATCGGCTGCTCTCGTTGGGCCGATCAGCCGGCCTCGAGCGCCTCGAACGGCGCGATCGTGACGACCCCCTCGACCCGGCGCGCGAGGTCGGGGTCGAGCGTGACGAACGCATCGGCCTGCAGTTGGGCGACGGCGATGAACTCGGCCTCCGTCGTGTCATCCCAATCGAGCTGCTCGGCGATCTTCCAGGCGACGGCGCGCGACACCCGGTCGCCGAGCAGACGCACGCGCAACGACGCGAGCCGCTCCAGCTGCTCGTGCGCGGCCGCGCGGCTCAGCTCCCCTCGGCGCACGCCGCGGTAGAGGTGCGACAGCACCTGCGAGCGCAGCACGTTCGGGGCGACGAGCTGGTGCGCCTCGGGCACCGTGGCCGCGTCGTGCACCAGTCGCAGTGCGGTGAGGGTGTCGATGGCGAACCGCGTCATGGCTTCTTCCTCCCGCTCGCGGTGATCACGTCGTTCGCGCCCGCGACCCGCATCGTCTCGCCCGCCCTGGCCGCGAACGCGGTCGCGCTCTCGGTGATCGTGTGCCGCATGACCTCGACCGCCGCGGTGGGTGCGACGTCGGCGGGGCGGGCGACGCTGATCGTGCGTTCGAGCGCCGGCCCGGCGAGCCGCACCGAGCGCAGCCCCGGCCGATCGATGAGCACCATCGCGGGAACGATCGCGACGCCGAGCCCGCGTTCGACGAATCGCAGCACGGCGTCCATCTCGGCGCCCTCGAGCACGACCTCGGGAGTGAGCTCGGCGCCGGCGAACGCGGCGTCGGTCGCACGTCGCAGGTCGTAGCTCGAGCTGAAGACGATCTGCGGCAACCCCGCGACATCCGTCAGCTCGATGCTGTCGCGAGCGGTGACCGGCGGCGCGCCGGCCGACGAGATCACCACGAGCTCTTCGACGAGGAGCGGGGTCACGGTGAAGCGCTCGGCGGCCGCGGCGTCCGACGTGGTGATGAGCGCGAGGTCGAGCTCGCCGCCGGCGAGCTCGTCGAGCAGGCGACGCGAGCCCTGTTCCGAGAGGTGCAGTTCGATGGCCGGATGCTGCGCATGGAACGCGCTGAGCACCTCGGCGACGAGGCTGATGCAGAGCGTGGGGGTCGCGCCGAGGCGCACCCGACCGCGCTCGAGCCCCGCGAGCTCGGCGAGCTCGCGCCTGACCGATTCGGCGTCGGCGAGCATGCGCCGGGCGAGCGGCAGCAGCGATTCCCCCGCAACGGTGAGCGTGCTGCCGCCCCGCGCCCGATGGAACAACTCGGCGCCGAGATCGTGTTCGAGCGCCGCGATCTGGCGGCTGAGCGAGGGCTGCGCGAGGTAGAGCTCTTCAGCGGCACGCGTGAAGTTGCCGAAGCGGGCCACCTCGACGAAGCCGCGCAGCTGCTCGAGATTCATATCGAGAGCCTACGCACATCGTCTCCGCGACATCCGTACCGTCGAAGAATGCGGCCCGCCGCCGCCTTCAATAGCCGTTTCGCATCGTTGCTACTGGCAAGATGCATTGGAGTAATCCAATGGGCGAATCTAGCGTCGACACCATGACTGCTCCAGAACGCCAGATCTCAACGACCGTGCTCGTCATCGGCACCGGCGGTTCGGGCCTGCGCGCCGCCATCGAGCTCGCCGAGGCGGGCGTCGACGTGCTCGCGCTCGGCAAGCGCCCCAAGCACGACGCGCACACCTCGCTCGCCGCCGGCGGCATCAACGCCGCGCTCGCCACGATGGACGCCGACGACAGCTGGCAGCAGCACGCCGCCGACACGCTGAAAGAGAGTTACCTGCTCGCGAACCCGCACACGGTCGAGATCGTGACCTCGGGCGCGGCCCGCGGCATCGACGACCTCGAGCGCTACGGCATGCCGTTCGCCCGCGAAGCCGACGGCCGCATCTCGCAGCGCTTCTTCGGCGCCCACACCTACCGTCGCACGGCGTTCGCGGGCGACTACACCGGACTCGAGATCCAGCGCACGCTCGTCAACCGGGCCGCACAGCTCGACGTGCCGATCCTCGACACGGTCTACGTCACGCGCCTCCTCGTGAACGACGACGGCGCGGTCTTCGGCGCCTACGGCTTCGACCTCGACGACGGTACGCGCTACCTCATCCATGCCGACGCCGTCATCCTCGCCGCCGGCGGCCACAACCGTATCTGGCGACGCACGTCATCGCGGCGCGACGAGAACACGGGCGACTCGTGGCGCCTCGCCGTCGAGGCCGGCGGCCGGGTGCGCGACCCAGAGCTCGTGCAGTTCCACCCCTCGGGCATCATCGAGCCCGAGAACGCGGCCGGCACCCTCATCAGCGAGGCGGCCCGCGGCGAGGGCGGCATCCTCACCAATGGTCTCGGTGAGCGCTTCATGCACAAGTACGACCCCGAGCGCATGGAACTCTCGACGCGCGACCGCGTGGCGCTCGCCGCCTACACCGAGATCAAGGAGGGGCGCGGCACCCCCAATGGCGGTGTCTGGCTGGATGTGTCGCACCTGCCCCGCGAGACCATCATGCAGCGCCTGCCGCGCGTCTACCAGACCATGCTCGAGCTGCAGATGCTCGACATCACGAAGCAGCCGATCGAGATCGCGCCCACCGCGCACTACTCGATGGGCGGCGTGTGGGTGCGCCCCGACGACCACGGCACGGATGTCCCGGGCCTCTACGCCATCGGCGAGGCATCCAGCGGTCTGCACGGCGCCAACCGGCTGGGCGGCAACTCGCTCATCGAACTGCTGGTCTTCGGACGCATCGTGGGCCAGGCCGCTGCGGCGTATTCGGCTGCACTCCCGTCGCAGCAGCGCTCGGCCGCCGCGGTGCAGACCGCGCGCGACGACATCGCCTCGCTGCTCGCATCCGACGGCTCGGAGAACGTGCGCGCCCTGCAGCGCGACATCCGCAACACGATGACCGAGCACGCCGGCGTGGTGCGCGACGAACAGGGCCTCACCGCCGGCCTCGCCGAGCTCGACGCGATCGAGGCGCGCATGGCCGACATCGGCGTGCACCCCGACATCGCCGGCTACCAGGACCTCGCGCATGCCTTCGACCTGAAGTCGGCCGCGCTCGCCGCGCGCGCCACCCTGGCCGCAGCACTCGAGCGCCGCGAGACCCGCGGCTGCCACAACCGCAGCGACTATCCCTCGTTGGATGACGCGCTGCAGGTGAACCTCGTCTGGTCGCCCTCGACCGGGGTGACGCGCGAGGAGATCCCACCGATCCCCGACGAGATCGCGGCGCTCATGCGCGACGAGGTGTCGGTGGCGGGCAAGCTCGTCGAATAGCAGGCGGTGGCGGGCGAGCGACAGGAGGATGACCCACCGGGTGACGAGCCGGGTGAACTTTCGCTCGTCCGGGCGCGCGGCCGCCGATCCGTCGTCATGCTGGCGTCACGTGTCTTCTGAAAGGACCCTGGAATGACTGCAACGACCGGCACCGACAAGGCCGCGAACGCGATCCGCACCTCCCTCGGCATCGCCGGGGTGCTCGCACTCATCGTCGGAATCCTGGTGCTCGTCTGGCCCTCGAAGACCGCGATCGTGGTCACGGCGATCATCGCGGTCTACGCCATCGCGGCCGGGCTGGTGTACGCGGGTCTCGGCATCTTCGTGCGTGGAAAGGGCGGATGGTCGCGAGTCGGCCACATCGTGCTCGGCATCGTGTTCGTCGTGGCCGGCGTGATCGCATTCTCGAACCTCTCGCAGACGAAGGACTGGCTCGCACTCTTCCTCGGCATCGCCGTCGGCATCATGTGGGTGGTCGAGGGGGTCGTCGCGTTGTCGACGCTGTCGAAGTCGTCGTCGAAGGGCTGGTCGATCTTCTTCGCGATCATCAGCATCATCGCGGGCATCCTGCTGCTGCTCTCGCCGCTGTGGGGCGCCGTCGTGCTCTGGTGGCTGCTCGGCATCTCGCTCGTCGTGCTCGGTATCGTCAACATCGTTCGCGCCTTCTCCTTCGGCACGCGGCGCGGCTGAAGACGCAACTGAAGAAGGGAACGACTTGCACATCGACGGGCTGTACAACTTCCGCGACACCGGCGGGATGCCGCTCAGCCAGGGCTGCTCCACCCGCAGTGGAGTGCTCTACCGCTGCGATGCGCTCTCGAACCTGAGCGCGACCGGACTCGACGAGTTCGCCGCGACCGACATCGGCGTGATCGTCGACTTCCGCACCCCGGTCGAACGCCAGGCGGCACCCGACCGGATCCCCACGACACGGCCGTTCCAGGTCGTCGAGCTCGCGCTGCTCGAGGGCGCGATGGCCGAGATGACGAAGCAAGCCGTCCCGGGCGGCGCGACGTCACCCGCGATGGTCGCTCGAGCGTTGGCCTCGTTGCCGACGCTGGGCGAGCTGTACCTCGGAATGCTCCAGCACGGCGCGACGCAGTTCGCCGACGTCGCGCGCCTCATCGCAGCGTCGACCGATGACGCGCCCACCGCCGTGGTGGTGCACTGCACCGCTGGCAAAGACCGCACGGGCGTCGCCACCGCACTGATGCTCGACGCCGTCGGCGTCGAGCGCTCGGCGGTCGTCGCCGACTACGCGGCATCGCAAGACAACCTCGCCGGGCCGTGGGCGGACGGAATGCTCCACTCGATCTCGTCGCTCGGCGTTCCGCTGACGCCCGGACTGCGCACGCTCCTGACCGGGACCCCTCCCGAGGCGATCGAGCAGGCCCTCGCATGGACCGACGGGCAGCACGGGGGCTCGGCCGGCTACCTCCGGTCGGGCGGGCTGTCGGAGACCGAGCTCGCGGCCTTGCGGGCACGGCTCGCCGGCTGAGCACTGTCGGCGCTCACGGCGGCGCCGGCGGTCACGGCGGTGCCGGCGGTCACGGCGGTGCCGGCAGTCTCGGCAGTGCCGGCGCTCACGGCGCTTTCGGCGCGCGACAGGGCGAACACCCCGCCGATCGCGACCGCTCCGGCGGCCACGAACACGAGGATCGCCCAGGGCGGCGCCGCGCTGGCCTCTCCGAGGATCGTGATGCCGAGCACGACCGCGACCGCGGGGTCGACGACGGTGAGCCCGGCCACGACGACGTCGGCACGATTCGCCTCGTGCGCGCGCTGCACGAAGTAGATCGAGAGCGCCCCCGCGACGCCGATGCCGACGATGCAGCCGAGCGTGAGCAGATTCGTCACGTCGAATGAGAACGCGTGCGAGGCGAACGCCGCCTGAACCCGCATGATCACCGTCTTGCCGAGCGTCGCGACGAATGCCGAGTAGACGCCGCCGAGCAGCACCCAGAACACCGGCGGCGTCGGCCGGTTCCGCCCGACCAGCAGCACGAGACCGGTCGCCAGCAGCACACTGACGAGCACCACGAGCACCGAGATGAGCTGCACGTCGGTGATGGGATGCTGCGTGCTCACGAGCGCCGCGACCGTGACGAACGCCGCAACGCCGAGCACGCAGACCGCGATCGCCGTGACGACCGCCGCCGACGGTCGGCGCTTCGCCGCAACCGCCGTCAGCAGCACCGTGAAGACGAGCGCCGCGACGCCGATCGGCTGCACGATCATCAACGGCGCCAAGGTGAGACTGCCCATCTGCAGCACGATCGCCACGATCAGGAGCAGACCCCCGATCAGCCAGAAGCGATTGCGCACGAGGTTGATCATCTTGGACCCGTCGACGCCGCGAGCGGCGTCGGCCTCCATCACGCGCACACCACGGCCCTGCAGGAGGTTGCCGCCCGAGAGCACGGCGGCCGACACGACGGCGAGTCCGATGCCGGCGAGCGTCGAGTCGATGGCCATGGTCACTTCTCGCTTTCGAGGTGCAGCTTCAGACTGATCTCGTACGCGTCGAGTTCGTCGAGCACGTACCGAAGCGCGCTCGTGCTGTACCTTCCCGAGCGGCCGAGCTCATGCAGACGCACTCGCATCACTCCGACGAGTGCGAGCTCGAACTCGAGCGCTTCCGGCTCGACCTGCGATTCCTCGGGGTCGAGCGGGGTGACGAACCGCGATCGCGGTAGCGCGTATGTCTCTTCGGAGAACTCGCGCCGATCGGCACGCCAGAGCGAGCCGTCGTCGAGGGCGGCTCGAGCAGCATCGCGGACCTCGCCGTCGATCTCACGGATCTCCGCTCGCGGCAGGCCTCCGGCTTCCGCCGTTCGGATCTTCAGCAGACGTGCGAGTGCCGGCAACGTCATGCCCTGCAGCAGCAGGCTTCCGGCCGCAACGAGGAACGCGATGAAGATGAGCAGATCGCGTTGCGGGGCGTCCTCGGGCAACGTCTGCGCTGCGGCCAGGGTGACCGCACCCCTCATGCCCGCCCAGACGATGATCGTGTTGTGCTTCCAGGTGAGCGGTGAGCGGTCGAAGTAGTCGATGTCGGCGCGCATCCTCCCGATGCGCTTCGAACTCCGCTTCGACCCGAGCACGCTGGTGTCGAGTCGGCTCTGCACCGAGCGCTTCGCCCGCGCGGTCTGGAGTCTGAGCATCGGGATCACGTACGCCGCCCGAATCGCGATGAGGATGACGAAGGCGAGCGCCGCGATCCTGGCGCCCTTCAACAGGCCCTCCTCGGCGGCGAGGTTGTCTTGCACGATTCCGTAGAGCTCGAGCCCCATGATGAGGAACACGGCGCCTTCGAGCAGGAATTCGATCGTGCGCCAGGTGTACTTGTCCGAGATGCGCTGTTCGGGTGTCAGCCACCGCACCGACCCTTGACCGCACACCACGCCCGCGACGACCGCTGCGACGAGCCCCGAGCCACCGAGCGCCTCCGTCGGCAGGAACGCCAGGTAGGGCACCGTGAGGCCGAGCGCGGTGTTGGCCGTCGCACTCGTCGTCCACGCCCGCAACCGCAGGGCGAGCACGCCCGCGAGGGCGCCGACCACGACCGCCGAGGCGACCGCCCACGCGAACGAGCCGAGCGTGGTCAGGAACGAGAACCCCGCGGCCGCCGCGACGATCGCCGTGCGAAGCGTGACGAGCGCGGTGGCGTCGTTCAGCAGGCTCTCCCCCTCGAGAATCGTGACCACGCGGCGCGGCATGCCGAGCTTGCGCACGATCGAGGTGGCCACCGCGTCGGTCGGGCTCAGGATCGCCCCCAGCGCGACCGCGAACGGAAACCCGATTCCCGGTATCGCCCAGACGAAGAACAGTCCGAGCACGAGCGAGCTGATGATCACCAGCGCGACGGACAGTCCGCCGATCGCGCCGAAGTCACGGCGGAACTCGATCGCGGGAGCCGAGACGGCCGCTGAGAAGAGCAGCGGCGGCAGCACGCCCGTCAGAATCAGCACCGGCGGCACCGAGACCGCCGAGACGGCCGGGATCAGGCTGACCCCGACGCCGATGGCCACGAGGATCAGCGGGCCCGCCACACCGATGCGTCGGGAGAGCGAGTTCGCGAAGACGATAACGATGACGCCCGCGACGATCGCGAGCAGCAGTTCCACCGACATCCCGATGCCCCCTCTCGCCGCCGTCAGCCGGCGAGATCGGCCACTCCCGAGCCGATCAATTTGAACCCGAGGATGAGGAAGAGCACGGTCATGATCACCGCGTGGTTGGCCACGAGCCAGGTGCGCGGTGCGGTGAGACGTGCCTCCACCGTGCTCGGCGAGACGATGCTGAAGAGCCAGGGCACCAGGACCGCGGCGATGCCGAAGACGCCGAAGATGAGCACCACCCCGACGACCTGTTCTGCCGGGAGCGCCGCCTGGGAGATGCGGCCGCCGGCGGCGGTCAAGAGCGGCAGGTCCTTCGGAGAGAGCGGGCCCGAGATGAGGATGCCGACGAGGAACGCCTTCCAGACCGTCAACCCGTCGAGGCTCGCCATCCACTTCGGAGTTCCCGTGTGAGATCGCTGGCGCCACTGCGTGTACGCCAGCACGAGCAGGCCCGCCCCGAGCACGATCTCGACGATGTCGACCGTGACATGCGGGCCCGAATCGACCTCGTCGGCTCCCGCTGCGCGGCCGATGAGTGCGAGCACACCGACGAACATGACCGCGAACACGTAGCACCCCAGGATGAAGGCCGTGCCGTTCGTGCGGCCCTTGCCGGCCGTCGCCATCAGGATGACGGCGACGATCGCGAGCGGGCTGATCGCGATCGCGATTCCGATCGTGAGGAGGTCGGCGAGAACGATGAGCATCAGCGTTCCGTCTCGATGGGGCGCAGGTCTCGGTCGACCTCGACGTTGCGAAGGAAGAGGATGATCCAGCTGAAGATCACGATGGCGGACACGAGCTCGACGGCGGTGAGGTTGTAGAGACCTGCTGCGAACAGCACCACCAGCGCGATGACGACGCCGATGTACACGAACCCGAGGATGACGAAGGCCCGCGGCATCGATGGGATGAGCCACGGGAGCCCGACCACCAGCACCGCGAAGACGACGGTCATGCCGGTGGCGACGGTGTTGTGGAGCAGGAAGAACCGGTCGACCGGGAACAGGCCGACGCAGGCGAGGAACACGCCGAGGAGCACGAAGAGCACGCGGACGCTCACCTGCCGGCGGCGTTCGATCGTGGTGGCGGACGGCAGCGTCGCCGTGCCGAGTCGGGCGATGGTCGTGACGAGCACGCCCGACACGATCAGGGTGAGGTTGAACGTGAGCGATGAGATGTCATGGGTGATGCCGAGCGCCGACAGGTTCATCTGCCACCAGAGCGGATCGGTGGAGCTCAACATCGCCGTGGTCATGCCGACGACGAGGAACACGGCGAGCACGATCGAGAGCCGGCGCGGCGAGACGTTCGTTCCGCTGAGGGACGCGAGGTAGGCCGACAGTGCGGTCGCCGCGGCCGCGATCACGACCGCGGGCGAGGCGTAGACGGTCGCGCCGAGGAAGCTGTGCTCCATGACGGTCGCGATGCCGATCCAGCCGAGCAGCGCGATCACGCCGTGCGCGAGCGAGAGCGCCACGAGATCGAACCATCGATACCGTGCGCGGCCGGCTTCGGGCGCCTCGGCGCGGTCTGTGTCGTGCGGCACGGTGCGGCGCGGCAGCGTTCTGGTGACGGCGAACGCGACCGTCGCGGCGACGGCGCTCGCGATGGCCGTGAAGTCGCCCAGCGAACCACGACCGTCGATGGCCAGCTCGCGACCCCAGAAGACGAACCCCGCGACGACGCCGCCGACCACGAATGCGATCGCCCCCGCGATCAGCGCGAAGGACTCGTCATCGAGGCCCCGCAGCCACCGGCCGGTGCCGCGGTCGTCGGTTCTCACCGAGCACCCGTTCCGTGCGATTCCCGACGCTTCGAGCGGCTCCACTGCGGCAGCACGATCAGGGAGGCGAGCAGGAAGCAGATCGCACCGACGAAGGTGCCCCAACTCGAGAGCGCGCCGCTGTACGCACTGCCGTCCGGAAGGATGTACGCGCCGATGGCCGAGATGCCGAACGCCACGCAGCCGATGAAGTTGACGAGCACCGACCACCACGCCACGCGACCTGGGTCGACGAGACGCGCCACCCGCGAGTAGGCGACGAAGGCGAGCACACCGCTGATGAGGAAGGCGACGGATCCGCCGGCGTCGGGGTTCCAGACGAAACGCCCCTCGGCCGAGATCGATTTCGCATACAGTGCCGCGGTGGTGCTCACGTTGAACATGAGCGTGCCGAACGACTGCGTCGCCGCGGTCAGCCACTCGGCGCGCACCATCCGCCCGGGTGCGTACGACACCGGCACGGCGACCGCACCGCTGAGGAAGAGCTGGATGAGTCCGGCCGTGGTGAAGAACCAGGCGCCGACGAAGAAGAGCATGTTGGCGCCGGCACTGCCGAGCGCTTCACTCAGCCACGGCGCGGAGCCGAGCGCGAAGAATGCCGAACCGATCATGAAGCCCCAGCACTGCTTCGTCAGGGTGGGGATCAGAAACGACTTCCGGGGCCGTTCGATACTCGTCGCTGCCGCGCTCATGGTCGCGTGCTCCACATCTCTCGTTTGCGTGCGGAATTCGAACCGGTACGGGAGGTCGTCGCAACCGACGCCTCCCGTACCGCTGTCGATCAGTGGTGGAAGTGGGATCCGGTGCCCGCTTCGCGGGGAAGTGGCGACTTCAGCGCCTTGAGGAACGCCACCTCCCCCTTGATGTCGGAGAGCAGAGCGGATGCCAGGTCCCGGCTGAGCCCGACCTTCACGACGATGCGCTGCAGCGTGACGTCCGACATGTTGTCGGCCATGGGATAGGCGGGCACGAGCCAGCCCTTCATGCGCAGTCGGTCGGCGAGATCGTAGAGGCTCCACGTCGCGGTGTAGCCGTCTTTGAGCACCCACGCGAACACCGGGATGGTGTCACCCTTGCTCACGAGGTCGAACGGGCCGATCTTCGCGATCTCCGAGGAGAGGTACGTGGCCACGTCGATCGAGTTCTGCTGCACCGCGCGGTAGCCCTCACGACCCAGGCGCAGGAACTGGTAGTACTGCAGCAGCACCTGCGCGCCCGGGCGCGAGAAGTTCAGCGCGAGGGTCGGCATGTCGCCGCCGAGGTAGCTGACGTGGAAGATCATGCTCTCGGGCAGCACGGCCGTGTTGCGCCAGATCACCCAGCCCACACCGGGGTAGACGAGCCCGTACTTGTGCCCCGAGGTGCTGATCGAGTTCACCCGGTCGATCTGGAAGTCCCACTTCAGCTCGGGTTGGCAGAACGGCGCGACCATGGCTCCGGATGCCCCGTCGACATGGATCTTGACGTCGAGGCCCGTGTTCGCCTGGATCTCGTCGAGCTTCTTCGCGATCGTCTCGACCGGCTCGTAGGCGCCCGTGAAGGTCTGGCCGAGGATCGCGACCACGCCGATCGTGTTCTCGTCGACGTACTTCTCGAGCTCGTGGCCGTCGAGCACCATGTGCTCGGGAGTGACCGGAACATACCTGGCCTCGACGTCCCAGTAGTTGCAGAATTTCTCCCAGACGACCTGAACGGCGGCCGACATGATGAGGTTCGGCTTCTCGGTGGACTTGCCCTCGGCCCTGCGCTTCTCCTGCCACAGTCGCTTGAGTGCGAGACCGCCGAGCATGCATGCCTCGGACGAGCCGATCGTCGAGGTGCCGATCGTGTCGTTCGTGTCGGGCACGTGCCACAGTTCGGCGAGCATCCGCCAGCAGCGCTCCTCGATCGCAGCCGTGGCCGGGTACTCGTCCTTGTCGATCATGTTCTTGTCGGCGGCTTCGGCGTAGAGCTTCTGCGCCTCGTCGTCCATCCACGTGGAGACGAACGTCGCCAGGTTCAGCCTCGAGTTCCCGTCGAGGATGGCCTCGTCGTGAACGATCTGATAGGCGGTCTCGGGCAGGCTGGGCTGCTCGGGCATCACGAACTTGTCGAACTCCGTCGCCTCGCCGGGCCGGACGAAGACCGGGTTCACGCTGATCCTCGCGTCGACGTTGGTGGTCTGGCGTGCATTGCTGGTGTTGATAGTCACTTTCGCTCCTGCTCTTCTTCCCTGTACAACGAGTGATGTGTGCTGCTGAACGGCTGCTCCCGGTGCCCCCTAGACCTCGACGGGGGGATAGAGCCGGTCCATGTTGTATTGCCGGTTCCGCCGTGCCGCCCAGGTCGAGACGGCGACGAAGGCGATCGTGAGGCAGACGATCACGGCGATCGAGGACCACAGCCGCGAGTCGACTCCGCCGAGGATCAGCTGCCGAAGGCCCGTCACGGTGAAGGTCATCGGGTCGATCCAGTGCAGATACTGGAACGGAACCGAGGTGACGGGCACCGGATAGATGCCCCCGGCCGACGTCAGCATGATCATGAGGAACACGAGCGTCGCCACCCGACCGACCGCGGGCCCGAAGAGGGCGTTGAACATCTGTATCAGCGCGAGGAACATCGCGACCATCAGGAACATGAACGCCAGCGTTCCCCCCGCATGCACCGGTTTCAGCCCGAGCCCGAAGTAGAGCACCAGGAACAGCAGCAGCGCCTGCAGGATGCCGACGAACAGGGTCGGCGCGTACGAGGCGAGCACCACCCGGAACGACCCGAGGCCCTGTGCGAGCGGCCGCGCCTGCAACGGCGTGAAGAGCATCCACGCGATGAGCGACCCGACGAACAGGCCGAGGCCCATGAAGAACGGGGCGAAGCCGTAGGCGAAGGTCTTCGCCTCGTTGTGCGTCACCTCGTCGAGCGCGACCGGGTCGGCGAGGGCCTTGATGAAGTTGCCCTGCTCCTCGTTGTTCCAGGACGGGATGAACTGCATGCCCTCGTTCACCGCGCCGGCGAGTTGATCGGTGCCGGCCGCGAGCAGCGGCGTGCCCGCCGCGAGCTGGCTCGCGCCGGCGCTGAGCTGCACGAGACCGGAGGACAATTCGTCGGCACCCGAGCGGAGTTGTCCCGCTGCGGCCCGCACCTCTCCCAGATCCCGCTGGACTCCCCCGTTCTCGACCGAGCGCAGGATGACGCTCACCCGGCTGTTCGGGTTGTCGAGCTCCGCGGCGACGAGGTTCACGTCCTGCTGGATGGCGTCGAACGTCACGATCAAATCCTGCGAGACCCAGTTGTCGACGATGATGCTCCGAACGTCCGTGAGGCGATTCGCGAGGTCCTGCTGGATCTCGTCGCCTGCGGCGAGCTCGGCGATGATGGCGTCCAGCCGGTTCACCACGTCGTCCTTGACCGCGACGACCCTGTCGAGTGCCGCGGCGGCCTGATCGGTGTTCGTGGTCACGCGCTGCACCACTTGCCGAAGTTCCGTTCCGGTCATCCCCGAGCTGTTGACGATCGTCTCGGCGCGGGTCACGGCGTCATCGACGGCGTCATCCAGCTCGTCGAGCGCACCGGCCAGCGTCGCCGAGCCGTCCTTGGCCGTGACAAGGTTGTCGGCGAGCTCTTGCGCGCCCTCGTTCGCCGTCTGCATGCCGGCGTTGAGTTCATCGACTTGGGCTGCGGCCTCCCGCAGCTTCGGAACCGTGCCCTCCGCCAGCCCCAGCACCGTCTCGAAGATCTGCTCGCCGACCTGAGCGCTGACCTGATTGATGGCCTCGGCGGCGGCATCCTGACCGATGACGGTCGCGAGGTAGTTGTTCGCGTCGTTGTAGGTGAAGATGAGCCTCGCCTGGTGTGCATTGTCGGTGGCCGCCGAGGTCACCGATTCGCTGAAGTCCTCGGGAATCGTGATCGTGAAGTAGAAGCGGCCGTGAGCCAGGCCGTCGACGCCCTCCTGCTCATCGACCTCGTGCAGATCGAGCTGTTTCGACTCGATGAGTCCCGTGACGACGTCGGCCCCCGCATCGGTGCGTTCGCCGTCGACGGTCACGCCCTCGTCGAGGTTGATGATCGCGACCGGCAGCTTGTTCACCTCGCCGAACGGGTTCCAGAACGCCCAGAGATAGAGCGCGCAGTACATGAGCGGCATCAGGATGATGACGATCAGGGCGAGCCGCGGCATCCTGCCCCGGTAGTAGCGCTTGAAATCGCTGCCTGGTGAGAATGCTGCGATCATCGTGCGATCGCCTCCTCTTCGAGTGCGGCGAACTCGTGGTTGGTGAGGTTCGGCACGGCGATGGTCGCGCGAATGCCGTCCCGAGCGTCGACGCCGTTGACGTCGGCCGTGATGACCGTCTGCTCCTTGCCGAGCGCGATCAGCCGGTCGAGCAGCCGGCGCGAACCCGCGTCGCTCGCCAGATTGTCGACACCGCCGACGACGAGCAACGGCGGCTTGCGGATGTTGGCGACCGCGATGCGGAAGAGGGCTGCGGTGAACTCCGGCAGCTCCTCGACCATCGCGTCCATGCTCGGCAGGGCGTAGTCGCCGAATGCCGGGCGACAGATTCGCTCCAGGTCGTCCTCGGTCGACTGAGGCACCCACCCGTACCAGGGCGCGGCCCAACGGATCTGCTCGGTCACGATGTCGTGGACGCGAATGGTCTGCGTGATCCCGTCCACCTCGTCGATGTTGGCGATCGCCGCGTGGTCGAAGAGATGATGCGCATCGCCGTCGCGGCCGAACGCCGTGAGCGTGCCCATCGTCGGCTTCATCCGCCCGGCGAGCGTGAGCAGGAGCGATGTCCTGCCCCGCCCGCCGGATCCGACGAGCACCGTCAGGCCCCCCGCGTGAACGGTCATGTCGATGGGGCCGTAGATGTGCCCCCATGAGGCGTCGACGCCGATGCCGGATGCTTCGAGCAGCACGTCACCCGCCTCGATCACCGGTTGGGCGACGGTCTTCGAGCTGTGCCGTGCCGTCGATTCACCCGCTTCGGACGATGTCATTCCTTCTCCCCCTTCGAACACTCGCTTGCCTGTGCCCGAGAATTCGGGCGCCCCCTGGCGTCACAAGGTGTTCTTGACCACGTGCCCGTCCTTGACGATGAGCTTGAAATTGGTGTCGGGGTCGGCGATCAGCGACAGATCGTCGGTGGGGTCGCCGTCGACGAGGATCATGTCGGCCCACGCGCCCTCGGCGATGACGCCGAGTCGCCCACCGGCATAGGTGTCGCGCTCGCCCGCCAGCTCGAAGAGCGCCGCGTTGCCCGAGGTGAGCATCTTGAGCGCCTCGACATTGGTGTAGAACTCGCTGAGACGGGCCGCCATCACGCTCTGGCGGGGCGCCGACTGCGGCTCGAGCAGCAGGTCGGTTCCCCAGGCGGTCTTGACGCCGTGCTTCTTCGCCCATTCGTAGACCTGTTCGGTGCCGTGGCAGATCTCGGTGTTCTTGCCGGCTCGCACCGGGTCGGGGTAGTGATGATCGTCTTCGGCGAACGGCTGCATCGACAACCAGATCTGCGCGTCGGCGATGCGCTTGATCGTGTCTTCGTCGGCGAGGTGGCCGTGCTCGATGGAGGTCACCCCTGCTTCGATCGCCCGCGCGATGCCGGCGGGGGTGTAAACATGCGTCGCGACGTATGTGCCGTAGTCGCTCGCCGCCTGCACTGCGGCCCGAATCTCGTCGGGTGTGTACTGCAGGGTGTTGAGCGGATCGTACATCGAGGCGGCGCCGCCTCCGAGCGTGAGCTTGATCTGCGTTGCGCCCTGGCGCAACTGCTCGCGCACGGCCGCGAGCACTCGCGGAACGCCGTCGGCGATGCGCGTGAAATGGATGTCGTCGGTGCGGCTGGGCTTGCCGCCGAACTCCTCGGGCACGTCGTAGACGAACGAGAAGTCCGCGTGACCCGAGGTCTGGGAGATCATCGCCTGGCTCGGGAAGATCCGAGGCCCCTCGAAGACACCGCGATCGATGAGTCCCTTGACGGGCGCCGTGTCGCCGCCCATGTCGCGCACGGTGGTGAAGCCCCTGAGCAGCATCCGCTTCGCCTCGGCGATCGTGTTGCCGTAGAGTGCACCGGTCGGCCCCTGCAGGAACTCCATCATGTTGTTGGCGTTGCCCATCAGGTGCACGTGCGCATCGCTGAGCCCCGGCATGAGGAACTTTCCGTTGCCATGGATCTCGATGACACCGTCTGACGCGTCGCCGGCGATCGGAGACGTGGAAACGGCGATGATGTGCGCGCCCTCGACGAGCACATCCGCATTGTCCAGCGTGCGATCGCTCACCCCGTCGAAGACTCGGACATTGCGAACGATCATTCTCTGAGGTGCTTTCGATCCGGTGGTCATGGCGGCGACACTATGCGGAAGGTGTCGGGGTATCAGCGGATCGCAGACGAATTCCCCCGGCTCTTCACCCGATCCTTCATCCTCATCTCACCCGGCTTTCACCCGTTCAGCGCTTGAAACGGAGAGTCTCATCACATTCATGGACTCTGCGCGTGGCCGCAGGTTATGCTCCGGAGACGACGCAGAGCGTCAACGGGGGGGAAATATGAACACAAACGCACGTACTCAGCCGGATCGCACCGACGCGGGAAAGTCGACGTCGAACGGAAAGGCGATCCTCGCGATCATCATCGCGGTCGTGGCGCTCGCCTTCGTGTTCTCGAACGTGGCGCCCGCCACGCTGAGCTTCCTGTTCCTCAAGTTCACGATGCCTGCCTGGGGGTGGTTCCTCGCAGTGCTGCTCGCCGGCGTCGTGATCGGATCACTCTTCCCCTGGTTCAGGCCTCGAAAGAGGTAGAACGCGGCGACGTTCTGTCGTCGGCGCCGATCGCGCCTCGAATACCGTGATCGGCATATTCAAAGGGAAGACTCCGGGGGGAGAGATATGTGCACCAGGGTGGTTTGGCAGAACGCAGGCGGCGCGGTCATCGTCGGTCGGAACATGGATTACCACCGCGATCTCGGCACGAACTTGTGGAAGCTGCCACGTGGCATCCGCCGAGACGACGGGGTGAAGGGCGAGCTGTCGTGGCTCGCACGGTACGGCAGCGTGATCGCGACGGCGTTCGACATGATCTCCGTCGACGGCATCAACGAGGCGGGTCTCTCAGGGCACGTGCTCTGGCTGGCCGAATCCGTCTACGGCGACCACGACGAGAGTCGACCCGCCCTCAGCCAGGCCGTGTGGCTGCAGTACTTCCTCGACAACTTCGCCACGGTCGCCGAGGCCGTCGCGTGGATCGAACGAACCGACGTCGCGGTCGTGCAGCTGACCGACCCGGCGAGCGGCGAGGTGCCGGCGATCCACCTCGCACTGGACGACGCCCAGGGCGACTCGGCGATCATCGAGTACATCGACGGGGCGGTCGAGATCCACCACGGACCCGAGTACCGGGTGATGACCAACTCGCCGAAGTACGACCAGCAACTCGAGCTGCTCGCGCAGGTCGAGGCCTGGGGCGGCGACAAGCCGCTGCCGGGTTCGACGCTCGCAACCGATCGATTCGCCCGCGCCGCCTACTACGTCGATCGCCTCCCCCAGCCCGAGACGCAGGTGGAGGCCATCGCCTCGATGTTCAGCGTCATCCGCAACGCGGCGCAGCCGTTCCGCATCCCCGACCCCGGCAAGCCCGACGCATCGCAGACCATCTGGCAGGTCGTCGCCGATCTCACGGCCAAGCGCTATGTCTTCGAATCGACGACGCACCCGAACATCGTGTGGGTCGACCTCGACGACTTCGACTTCAGCCCCGAGTCACCAGAGCTCGTGCTCGATCTCGGCAGCAAACTCGCCGTCCAGGGCGGCATCGCCGGAAACGTGAGCGGCCGTTTCGAAGCGGGGCGCTCGCTTCGCTTCCTCACTCTGGCGGACGTCACCCGTGCGGGTGTCGCCGTGCACGCGGGCGGTGGCGCGAACGGGGGACGAGCATGAACCTGTACGACGAGGCCAAGGCGCTCGAGGAGTTGGAGTACGTGATGTCCTCCGGCTCACCGGAGAGCATCGCCCGCGTTGCGGTGGCGAACTTCCTGCCGCTCTACCATGAGCACTACGGCGTGCTCACGTCAGCGATCGAGGCGCTCCCGAGCCGACTGCTCGAACGCTACCCGTTGCTTCGGTTGGGCCACCGCATGACCCCGGTGCTCGCCCGCACGACCCGGCCGTTCAAGCCCCTCATCGATCCCGACGAAGCACGAGCGATGAAGCCCGACGAACTCGATGTGTACACGCTCCTGCAGATGATCGCATTCCGAGTCAGTGGCGATGTGGCGGCGGCGCTCATCTACGCACGACGGCTCGAAGATCGCATCTTCGACATCCGCATCGAATCGCGCGAACGCGCAGACGGGCCGCTCTGGTACTACCACCTCCAGATCGGCTCCACACTGCTCGCCGCCGGCGACACCACCCGCGCGCTGCTCGCGTTCGGCACCTCGCTGCAGTTGGGAAGGCTCTCGAATCACAGTGATGCCGAGCGCCTTCCGCTCGGTCGTATCGCGCTCGCCCACGCGCTCCGGGGTTCACTGGACGACGCCGAGCTCGCCCTCGTCGAGCTCGCACTCCTGCCGCCTCCGACCGAATCCCACCATGCCGCGAGCAGGATGACCGAGGGCACCGCGGCCGCCCTCATCGGGGTCGAGCGCATGGCAGACGACGTCGAGCAACTGCTCGCAGACCTCGAGCGGTACGACAGCGTCCAGATGACCTGGCCGTTCGCCCTCCTTGCCCGGGCCCGATCGCTCCTGGCCGAGCAGCGTCCGGGCGAAGCCCTCGAGGCGATTCGCCTGGCACGCGATGCGCACCCCGACCAGCACGGCTCCGTCGCTTCCGATGTCATCGCATCGACGTCCATCGAGGCGCTGTGCGCCCTCGGTGACTCGGCGACCGCGTGGGGCATCGCCGAATCGAACCCGCGAACCGGGGTGATGACGAGATTCGCCGTCATCAGATTGGCGTTGCACGATTCGCGCTTCGATCTCGCGACCAGCGAGATCAGTCGGCTTTCGCGCGACCACACACTCAGCCCGATGCAGCGGGCGAAGTCGATCCTCTTGACGGCGTGGGTCGAGATCGCGCAGGGCGGTGAGATCGACGCTCGCTCGGCCAGCCAGATCTTCCGACTCGCGGTCACGGGCAACATCCGGCGCCTCCTCTCGACCGGGCCTCGGCAATTGCTGGATCAGGTGAGGGCGACCCTGTCGGATGCGGAGCTCGCCGAGTTCGACGCGGCGACGAACGACCTCCCGCACGTCGAGATCCGGGTCCGCCCGATCCTGACGCCCAGCGAGCTGCGCGTGTTGAATGTGCTGCCCGTGCTCGCGACCACTGCCGCCATCGCCCGGCGGTTCCACGTGTCGCCGAACACCGTCAAGTCGCAGCTCAAGTCCCTGTACCGCAAGCTCGGCTGCTCCACCCGTGATCAGGCGATCAGGGTGGCGTCTCGACACCGTCTCTTCGCCGGCGCTCGCGACGACATCGGCCAGCTCATGCTCGGCCCGAGGAACGAGCCTGCCGATGTCGGGGCTCACTGATCGCGTCCGCGCGGCGGCCCAGGCCTTCCAGCGGCGGCCCCTGACGCAGGCATCGACGGAGGAGCCGACGGGAGTGCCCGAGATGCTCGGGGACATCGGCGCGGCGCTGCTGGATTCATCACAGGCGACGAGCGACGTCGAGGTGGTTCTCGAGCGCATCGGGGATCGCTACGCACGCCCCGAGCTGCGGGTCTTCGTGCTGCCCACACTCATCCTCATCGAAGACCCCGGCACGGCGCCGTCCCAGACGTCGATCTTCCACGCGAACCAGAGCGCGTTGCGACTCGATCAGGCCGATGCGATCGAGCGTCTCGTGCGCGACTCGGCCAGAGACCGCGCGGCACCCGAATCGGTCGTGTCGGCGATCGCGCGGATCAGGAACGGTGCATCCCGGTTCGGGCCCGTTCTGACCGTTCTCGGGTACACCCTGCTCACCATCGGATTCGGCCTCGTGCTCAACCCGACGGTCAGCGCGCTCCCGGTCTACGTGGTACTCGGAGCCGTCGTCGGCACGATCGTGCAGATCGGCAGCCGGATCTCGACGCTGTCACTGATCCTGCCCGCGTTCACGGCATTCGCCGTCACTCTGTTCATCTCGCTCCTGATCAGCCCCCTCGTGCACGACGAGGTGATCCGCCTCGTTGCTCCCTCGCTCGTCTCCTTCCTGCCGGGATTGACCCTCACCGTCGCTGCTGTCGAGCTCACATCGGGCCAGATGATGGCGGGTGCGAGCCGCCTGGTGTACGGAATCGCCCGCCTCGGCCTGCTCGTCTTCGGTGTCTTCGCCGGCATCAGCGTGGCCGGCATTCCGGCGCCGAGCACTGACGCCCCCGTGCAACTCGGCGCGTGGGCGCCGTGGGCCGGCATCGCACTCGTCGCCCTCGGCTACTACTTCTTCTCTGCTGCGCCCCGCCGGTCGCTGGTCTGGATCCTCTACGCCCTCGTCGTGGCGTATTCCGCTCAGCTGCTCGGCAACCTCGTCGTCGGGCCGGAGCTGTCGGGACTCGTCGGGGCGCTCCTCGTGATTCCGGCCGTCAACCTGGCCGGAAGGCTGAAGGGAGCCCCCTCCAAGGGGATCATGCTGACGTGCGCGTACTGGCTGCTGGTCCCCGGCTCGATGGGGTTCATCGGCCTCAGTGAAGCGGCATCGGGCACTGCCGGCGCCGCGAGCACCATTCTCAAGACGTTCGGCTCCCTCATCGCGATCGCGATCGGAATGATGCTGGGCGCCGGGCTGAGCCGCGATGCCGGCGCCATCGCCCGAGGCTGGCACTCGGTCGCGAAGCGAGATGACAAGCGAGATGACGAGCGAGATGAGGAGGTCCGTGATGACTGACCAGGCAACCGACACCGTCGTTCGCGAGAATGCGAGCGACGGGGCCCGAAAGGTCTCGACGACGCTCAACCGGCCCTTCACGTCGGGGTTCATCCTCACGCTCGGCGGGCTGGTCGCGATCGCGGCGGGCACCGCGTTCGCACATCTGTCGACGGTGCTCATCTACGTGGCATTCGCCCTGTTCGCCGCGCTCGGGCTCGATCCCGTCGTGCGCTGGCTCGAGAAGCGAGACGTGCGGCGCCCATGGGGAATCGTCATCGTCTACGTCTCCTTCGCGCTCGTCGTGGTCGGGGTGCTGCTGCTCATCGTTCCCACCGTCGTCACCCAGACGTCGCAGATCATCGCCGACCTTCCGAAGCTCGTGCAGGACTTCGAGAAATCCGATGTGTACACCTGGCTCGATGGCACGTTCGGCGCCGAGACGAGCTCGCTCGTGCAACAGGTCACCTCGTTCCTCACCCAGCCGACGCACATCGCGACGATCGGCAAGGGGGTGCTCCAGGTCGGGATGACGATCGCCTCGACCCTCTCGGGCGTGATCATCGTGCTCGTGCTGAGCCTGTACTTCCTCGCTTCGTTGCCGGCCATCAAGACGGCGTTCAACCGGCTGGCACCCGCGTACAGCCGGGTTCGGGTCGCGTCGATGACCGAGCAGATCACGGATTCGGTCGGCGGCTACCTCATGGGCATGGTGGTGCTCGCCTTCTGCAATGCGGTCGTCGCGTTCGTGCTGCACCTCGTGCTGCAGCTGCCGTTCCCGCTGCTCATGGCGGTCGTCGCGTTCTGCATCACGCTGATTCCGCTCGTCGGCTCGGTGCTGTACTGGGGTCTCGCGACGGCCCTCGCGCTCTTCTCAGGGTGGCTGCCGGCATTGCTGTTCGCGGCGATCTACTTCGCCTACATGCAGCTCGAGGCCTACGTGCTCACGCCGAAGGTCATGAACCGGGCGATCTCGGTGCCCGGTGCCCTGGTGGTCATCGGTGCGCTCGTCGGCGGCACTCTCCTCGGACTCCTCGGCGCCCTGATCGCGATCCCGGTCACCGCGTCGATCCTGCTGATCGTCAAACAGGTCGTCATCCCGAAGCAAGACGCGAAGCTCGCGCCCTGACACCAATCGGCATGTTCTACTGGAACTTCCGCCTCGCGCCCCGCAACTTCAGGAATGAACATGAACCACCCGCCGACTCCCGCTGACGATCTCGACGGGTTCGGTGCATGACCGCACCACGGCACGACTCCCCGAACACGACGAACACGCCCAGCACGCCCAGCACGCCCAGCACGACGAACACGACGACGCCCCTCGACCTGCGCTGGCTGCACGCCTCCGACGACGAGGTGGCCGCGGCGATGGCGACGGTCCGTCGCGGTTCGCGGCCGAGCTGGGTGCCGACGAAGCGCCAGGTGCTCGTGCACGTCAACGACTGCCTGATCCTCTGGTATCTCTTCTTCGTCTTCATGTCCGCCGGCATCCGCATCCACACCTACGACGATCGCCGGGCCACGGCCACGGACGTGGCCGAACTGGTCATCGCGACCGCCGTCCTCGCAGCCTGGCTCTTCGGCGCATACCTGCTTCGGCGGTGGGCCGCCCGGCCGCCGTCGCCGAGAGCCCGCATGAGCCAGTGGCGGCAGACGCTGACCGCCCTCGCCAACGGCTTCGAACCGCAGCCGAGCCCGACGGCGACGTTCGCCTCGATCATCAGCGTCGAGCGCACCGCCGTTCGCGAGTACCCGCGCTTCGTCGCACCGGGCGTCGAGATCGGCAATCTCAGCTATCGCAGCTCCGGTCGCTCGGGCGAGTGGCACTACATCGCCATCGAGCTGCCGGCACCCCTTCCGCACCTCATCCTCGACGCGACATCCGATGGACGCATCAGCAGCCGTCTTCCCATCGGTTTCGAACATGATCAGCGGATGTCGCTGGAGGGCGACTTCGACCGGTGGTTCCGCGTCTATGCGCCCCAGACGTACGGGCGGGAGGCGCTCTACGTGCTCACGCCCGACGTGATGGCGGCGCTCATCGACGAAGCGGCCCACTTCAACGTGGAGATCGTCGACGAGACCCTGGTGTTCTTCACGCCCAAGGCTGCCGACTTCTCCGATGCCGAGCTGTGGGAGTCGCTGTACGCGATCCTCACGGGGGTGGCCCCACGCATCATCTCGAAGTCGCGACGCTATCTCGATGAACGCGTGTCGGGACAGGAGGTTCCCCGACTGCTCGCGAAGGCCAAGGCGAGGCGCGCGAACCCGAAGGCTCGATGGGTCGCACCTCGTGCGATCATCGGGCCCGACGGTCGGCGACTCGAGATCCGCGACCGGCGTACCGGACTCTGGTCGGTGGTGGGCGCCGTCGGCTGGTACGCCCTGCTCGCCTTCCTCTACATCGTGCCGGGCATCTTCGCCTTCGCCGGGTTCATGTCGATCATCGACGGCAGGTAGCCGGTGAACCGGTCTCGACGGCGCCGTGATCTCGGCGCACCGGCTCATCCCTGCACGAAAGGCGCGAAATGCTGACCGGCACCGCCCGGGAGTTCCTCTCGGAATACCACCTCGCCACGCTCTCGACCCTCGACCGGCACGGGCGCATCCACTCGGTTCCGGTCGGCATCACCTACCTCGACGGGGTCGTGCGCATCATCGGCGGGGGCGGCTCGCAGAAGTTCGTCAACGCCGAGCGCAGCGGCCGCGCGAGCGTCAACACGGTCGACGGCGGGCGCTGGATCAGCTTCGAGGGTCCGGCTCGCGTGCACAGCGATCCAGACGCGGTCGCGCTTGCGGTCGCGCTCTACGCCGCGCGCTACCGTCAGCCGCGCCCGAATCCGCAGCGGGTCGTGCTCGAACTCACGGTCGAGCGAGTGCTCGGCTCTGCCGGCATGCGGGCGACTCGATAGCGTGTTCCTCCACTCCCAAGAGAGGTGAACTCGTGCCAGGGCCGCCTCGACCATTACATAATACTTGACTTATATAAGTCGCGATGCAATCATTGCCGCATGCACGCGCTCGATGTGCTCGGAGATCCGGTGCGACGCCGCATCCTCGAGCTGATCGCCGATGGCGAGGCGCCGGCCGGCGACGTCGGCCGCGTCATCCAATCTGAATTCGGCATCTCGCAGCCCGCGGTCTCGCAGCACCTGCGCGTGCTGCGCGAGTCGGGCTTCGTCACCGTGCGACCCGACGGGGCACGGCGGCTGTACGCCGTCGACCCCACGCCGCTGGCCCAGGCCGACGCCTGGTTCGACACCTTCCGCGGCTTCTGGCAACCGAAGCTCGATGCCCTCGGCACCGAGCTCGCACGCGGCCGCCGAGCGCAACGGAAGGCGGCCGACGCGGTGCGCGAGCGCGAGGCGGCGCCCGAGCATGTGCACACCGACCCACCCCCGAGCGGCGGTCCGACGACACCCGTCGACCCGCCGCGACCCTGAAACGAAGGAGCACCGAAATGGTTGACGTGAACGCGCAGATCGACGCCGTCACCCGCCGCATCGAGACGAAGCAGATCGACGGCGCGCCCGCCTACGTGCAGACACTCGCCCAGACCTACCCCTCCCCCATCGACGACGTGTGGAACGCCGTGACCTCGGCCGAGCGCATCCCGCGCTGGTTCCTGCCGATCAGCGGCGAGCTGCGGCTCGGCGGCAGCTATCAGTTCGAGGGCAACGCGGGCGGCGAGATCCGCAGCTGCGACCCGCCGGCGGGCGGCGTGGCCGGCTACACCGTCACATGGGGCATGGGCATGGGCGAGCCGGCCATCGTCAATGTGCGATTGGTCGAAGTGGATGCCTCGTCCACTCGTTTGGAGCTCGAGAACGTTGCGACCGAAGCGAGCATCCCCGAGGGCTTCTGGGAGCAGTTCGGCCCGTCGGCGACCGGCATCGGCTGGGACCAGGGCCTGCTCGGCCTCGCGCTGCACTTCGCGGGCGGCGCCGGCGGCATCGCGCCCGAGGAGGCGGCGGCGTGGGTGATGACCGACGAGGGCAAGTCGTTCATGCGACGCTCCGCCGACGCGTGGGCCGCGGCCCAGCAACTCGACGGCGCCGCCCCCGAGGCGGCGATGGCCGCCGCCGACCGCACCTACGGCATGTACACCGGCGAACTGCCGCCGCCCGAGATGGGCTGAGGCGCGTCAGCACAGGCGCGTCAGCCCCGAGGCGTCCACCCCGAGGGCAACGGCCCATCGACGGCCGCGCGCTCGAGGTCCGCAGCGGCAGACCAGCCCTGCGCGGCATCCATCGCATCGAAGCCGCCGCGAGCGACACGGAAGCCGACGTCTTCGTGGTGCATGCGCGGTGCGCCGCCGCGGCGCACCGAGGCGCGCACGCTCCATGCGTCGTCGGCGAATCCGCCGCCGCGGAACACGCGGTAGGCGTCGTAGCGGGCCGGGTCGAGCAGGTCCCAGCACCACTCCCAGACGTTGCCGAGCGTGTCGAAGAGCCCATTGAGATTCGGATGCTTGCCGCCCACGTCTTGCGGATGCGTCACGCCGTCGGCGCTCGTCCACGCAACCTCGTCGAGCGGCCCGTAGTGCGGACGCGTCGACCCGGCCCGGCAGGCGAACTCCCACTCGGCCTCGGTCGGCAGGCGGAACCCGTCGGAGTCGACGTGCCAGGTGACGTCTTCGCCGTCGTAGGTGTAGGCGGGATCGAGCCCCTCCCACTCGGATGCCGCGTTGCAGAAGCGGATCGCCCGCAGCCAGCTCACGTCGGTCGCCGGGCGCCGCGGATGACTCGCCGTCTCGCCGAGCAGCTCGGCGAGCTGCTCTTGCGTCACGGGGTACACGCCGATCTCGAACGGCTCGAGCTCGACGCTCCAGCGCACCTTGCGGCGGGCGTCGTGCAGGGCGACGGTGCCGCCGCCGATGCTCGCCATCTCGATGTCTGCCACCGAGGCAGTCTCGCACGGCGCGGCCGTGTCAGCAGGCATGTGTCGCCGCCGCGTCGATGAACGCTGCCGCGGGTTCGTCACGCTCGACCGCATTGACCCGGGTGAGACGGAAGCTCGGGTGAGTCAGAGGGTGACTTCGAGGATGATCTTCCCTGATCGTCGCGAGAAACATGCGTATCGATCGAGAGGATGACCTGTAGCTCTACCGACAGGGGGTCGCAGTGGTCACGACACAATCACCGATCGGGGTCATCGATTCAGGAGTCGGAGGGCTGACGACCGTAGCGCAGCTCTCGAAACTCCTTCCAGGCGAGAACATCATCTACTGCGGGGACAACGGCAATGCGCCGTACGGGAACCGGAGCGGGGAGGAGATCGTCGAGCTCACGAAGCAGATGTTGACGTTCCTGGCTGAGCACGAAGTGAAGATGGTAGCGGTCGCCTGCAACACGATCTCCGCCACATTCGACACACCGAGCCTCGCCGGTTACGAGAACCAATTCGGATTCCCGGTGCTCTCGATCATCAGATCGGCCGCCGAAGACGTCGTGCAGCTCATGTACACGCAGGTCGGCGTCATCGCCACGGCGTTCACGGTGGCGTCAGGCTGCTACGGCACGCTGATCGACGATCTGGAAAGCGACATCCGGGTCTACGGCGAACCCAGCGAGAAGCTCGCAGCTCTCATCGAGCAGGGCGATCTGACCAGCCCGGCGATCGCCGCTGAGGTTCAGTTGCACGTCGACAACCTGATGGGCGCGCATCCCAAGGTCAAGGACATCGTGCTCGGCTGCACGCACTATCCGATCGTCGAGAACATCTTCGAGCAGAAGGCGCCACATGTGGCGTTCATCAATCCAGCCGAGGCGCAAGCCCGAGCGATCCGCGTTCACCTCACTGAAGCCGGGCTGCTGCACCACGGCAACAACGACTTCGTGGGGTCGCTGCACATCAATACCAGTGGCGGGCGCCCGGTGTATGACACGGTGCTGTCCGAATTGAACGTCACTCGTGACTACACACTCTGCCAAGTCGATTTCAGCTCGGGCGAGGTACCGGCGAACAGCTGAAATCGGACGTCCGATTCCTGAAGGTCCCACTACTCAGAGAAGGAGACAGATATGTGCACTCGAGTGATACGGCCGAACGCGAACGGAGCGGTTATCGTCGGCCGCAACATGGATTTCCACGAGGACATGCACACGAACCATGATCTCAGTCGACGGCCTCAACGAAGCAGGCCCTGCCGACCACGTTCCGTGGCTCGCGGAGTCCGACTACGGTCGTGTGGATGCAGTTCTTCGTCGACGACTTCGCCACCGTAGCGGAGGCCGTCGCGTGGGTCGAGGACACGAACGTCCAAGTCGTGCAGATGGTGGGCCCGACGGGCGGCAAGCTCCCGGCGATCCATCTCGCGCTCGATGACGCCACGGGCGACTCGGCGATCATCGAGTACAGCGCCGGGCAGCCGAAGGTGGACCACAGCGCCGAATACACGGTCAAGACGAGCTCGCCGACGCACGGTCGCGATGGAGAAGCAGTTCCTCGCTGCAACGCAGGCGAAGGCTGCTGCCGCTACTGCTGCTGCCGAACAGCTCGCGCAGATTCCGACCTCGTCGCCCCTGCTGCTCCTCCCGGAGAGTTCCAGAGGCGACGAGGTCGATGCGCGTGACGCGACAGGCGAGAAACGAGGGCGGCATCGTTGTGTGCGGTGGTCACGCCGAACGGCGGTCCCAGGTCCCCTCGGTGAACACTCGGCGCGCCACCTCGGAGGCTGACGCCCTCGCCTCACTGAACCGCGTTGTCCCGGGTGAGGCGGGAGTGAGACCCGGGTGAGGCAGAAGGCGATACCGAGGGTGAATTCCCCGGAGCCTTCTGCGAAAAGGGAGCATCGCTCGAGAGAGTGATCGTGCGTGACGACACAGGCCGGAACGAGAGCGGGATCATGAGCGCCTCCAAACGGGTTTCCTACGTGCTCGGTGCACGTGATCCGGGTCGAGCGCGCCTGACAGCTGCCGCCGCGGTGTCGGCGGGGGTGCTCGCGAGTGCGCTGTTCGCGTTGACGGTCGTGCACCTTCTCAACGCAGACAGTGCGTTTCTGGCCATGGCCGTCTTCCTTTCCGTTCAGGCCGGCAACGTCGTGAGAGACCGAAGCCCTGGGGCACGTGTCGTGACGGCGGCGCTGCTCGTACCGGTCGCGCTGCTCGCCGTACTGCTCGCCGCAGTACTCTCGGCGTGGCGGCCCGCAGTGATCGTGGTGTTCATACTCCTCGCCGGGGTCGCCATGTGGATCCGCCGGTTCGGTCCCCGAGCCACGGCGATGGGGACGATGGGCTTCCTCGCGTACTTCTTCACCTTGTTCATGCAGCCCACGACCGCGGAACTGCCGGCATACAGCCTGCTCGCGATCGGAGCCGTTTCGACTCAACTGGTGGCGCGACTCCTGGTCGGCATCCAGCGACCACGACGTGAACTCGCACTGCTCTTGACCGAGCTGCGGATCGCCTCGGCGGCGGCTCTCCGAGCGGCGCTCGCCCCTGAGCACACCCGCACGTTGCGCGCGCGCCTTGCACGGTTGGACGCGATCGGGCGTGCTGTCACGTCGTGGCAGCAGAGATTTCGCACAGATCAGTACATCGACTGCGACGAGGAGACCCTGGCCGAACGGGTACTCGACGCTCGCATCGATACGGAAGAGGTGTGCTTCGAGCTGGCCGAAGCCACCGGTTCGAGGCACGGCGCCGCATCCGCCGTCCAGGGCCGATCTCTCACGAATGCGCTCGCGGTGCTCGATGAACAGGCAACTGCCGCGCAGATCGCGGAGGCCGCATCATGGGCCGAACAGGTCCTCGCAGGTGCGCATCACAGCGAGGACGGCAGGTTCGCGTACCCCATGGCCCAGAGCACCCTCGCTCATGCGCGTGTTCGTGCCCTCGATCTCAGCCAGGGGTCGTCGACGCAGTCGAAAGCGAGCCCCACACGGTCGCCGGCTTCTCACCGTTCTGACGCCACGACGCCAAAGCTGGCGCTGCGATGGAGGCCATGGCGCGAATGGACGCCGACGAGTCGGCTCGCAGTACAAGCCATGATCGCCGCGTCGATCGCGACCATCGTGGGAGAGGCCATCTCCGCGTCGCGTTGGTACTGGGCGGTCACCACGGCGTTCGTGATCTTCCTCAGCACCACGACACGCAGCGACATCCTCACGCGCGCGTATCGCCGCGTCACCGGAACCGCAGCGGGAATCCTCGTCGGTGTCGGCGCTGCCTACCTGGCCCATGGAAACACTGCTGCGCTCATCGCGATCTGCGTGGTCGGCATCTTCGGGATGCTCTACTTCGGACCGGTCAACTACGTGTACTCGTCATTCTTCATGACGGTCATGCTGGTGGCCATCTACGGCATGCTCGGAGTGCTGCACGGCGACATTCTGGAGCTGCGCCTCGAGGAGACCCTCATGGGTGCGGTCATCGGCGTGCTCTGCGCCTACCTGATCCTCTCGTCGAACTCGCGCCCGGCTCTCGTCACCAAAGTGGATGTCTACTTCGACGCCCTCGACGCGTTGCTGCTGCAGGGGTCGGATCTCCTTGCAGCACGCGGCCGGCGCAGCGACGTCTTGGCGCGAGTGCAGGCGCTGGAAGCTGCGCAGGTGGACGTCGACCAGACCGTCTCGGCGATGTCTGCAGCATTCCTGGCCGGCCGGCACGAGCGCGAAGAGTCCGCCATCCATCTCATGTACATTGCGACGAGGTCGGCAGTCCGGTTCGCTCAGATGGCGATGGCCGAGGGCTCTTCACTCGGGCACCGACCTGCGTTGCAGGGCGCCATCGCCGACACTCGCGAATTGTCGGCGCGGGTGCGTCGGCAGCTGGATGGTTCAGTCGAGCCCCCCACCGTCTTCCAGGAAGCGCCGCCTGACCTTCCGTCCGCCGACCGATCACCGAGCGGTGGCGATTCGGCCGCCACTTCGGCGCTGCGTGCGCTCGAACGGCTCGACTGGGCGATGGAACGCCTCAGCGATGTCGTCGCCCCAGTAGATCGCCGCAGCAAGCACTCCACAGCGATCGAGGATTCGCCCGCTCCTCGTTAGATGAGCGGAAACCCCAGGCCCGATCGGCCTACCAGACGGTGCCGCCCCCGGCCGAGATGCCGCCCCAGGTGAGCGCGATGAAGATCGCGGCGAACACGACGGGCGCGATGCCCTTGCCGCTGCGTGCGAGCCCCTTGAGGAGGGCGATCACCGCGAGGATTGCGGCGACGATCGAGAGGGCGCCGCCGACGATGAGCCCGATGAACAGCGGGATGGGCATGAGCACGAGGCCGGCCAGCGCGAACCAGAACGCGGCCCAGGCCGTTGGATTGCGGCGATCAACGGAGGAGGACATGCTTCAGTATCTCGTGTCTGCAGCCCGCAGCCCGTGAGACCCGCGGCGCTCATGGTCGCGGCAGCACTCCCTCTTGCGCCCATCGGTCGACGATGCGCCGAGCCCGGGCCCGGTCGGCGCCCTCCAGCCGCTCGAGCAGCGGACGCACGACGTCGGCGATGAGCGGGTCGACGAGTTCTCGCGCCCCGGCCGATCGAAGCAGCTGCTCGAGGCGGGTGAAATCGCTGACGACCAGCGTCGGCCCCTGCCCCTGGAGCAGCACGATCGCGGCGAGCCGGCGCTCGTACACCGGCTCGGCCCACAGCTCTGACGCGAGCGCGGTCACCTCGTCATGCGTCAGCTCAGGATGCCGCCGGCGCGCGTCTCTCACCGTGCCACGCACCGCACCCACCGAGGCGCCGTAGAACCGCAGACCGCCGCCGATACGTGCGGCATCGGCACTCGCGCGCTCGTCCGATCCCTCGGCTCGGAGGGTGCGATCGATGAACTCGGCGACAGGGCTTCTCACTCTGAAATCGTCCCCCATAAGATGGCCGAATGCGCCTCTTCGACCATCTCGGAATCTCCGTTGAAGATCTGCCCCGCTCGATCGCCCAGTTCGATCCGGTGATGGTCGCTCTCGGCTGCACCCGGCAAGACGCCGACAACGGAGTGTCCTGGTACAAGGGCGAAGACGAGCTCATCCTCTTCCCCGCCCGCGAAACGGGCAGCGGGCCGCACCGGCACGGCAAGGTCGGCTGGCAGCACCTCGCCTTCCCCGTCGACTCACGCGAGGAGGTCGATCGTCTGCACGCCATCGCACTCGACGCCGGGTGGACGTCAGTGCGCGACCCGAAAGTCTTCACACGGTTCAGCGACCGCTACTACGCGTCGTTCGTCGAAGACGACAACGGCATCCGCATCGAGTTCATGTTCAACCCGCCGAAGGATGTGGCCGCGGGCTGAACGCCCGCCCCTGCGAGCCTTGTTCAGGCCCGTGCTCGCGACCGAGCGCCGTTTCGAACACGAGCTGAGCGTGCGTCCACAGCAATGCGCCGCCTGCGTCATCGAGCACTGTACGACTCGCCCCGGGGATGCGCCCCGCCAAGGTCGCGCCGTGGTCGGGCGAATGGGTGACGTCGTGGATGCCGAAGAGGATCTGGACGGGGCAGGAGATCAGCTGGAAGTCGATACCCCACGGGCGCAGGGCGATCAGCGTGTCCCGGACGTATCCGGCGCCGTGATTGGCGAACCCTTCATCGAGTGCACGACGGTAGACCTCACGGAAGGACGGAGACCGATAGAAGGCCGCATCGGCGTCGCTTGAACCTGCGAGCACCATCTCTTCCATCGCCTGCGCCGAGAATCCGCCGAGGATCTCCGCGGCCTCCTCCGGGTTCGAGCGCGCAAGATCGGCCAGAGTCCTCGCCTCTGCAGGGATCATTCGACGGGTCTCCGGGTGTGCGACTTCGTCGGCGGGCGACACCAGCGTGAGGCTCTGCACCCGTCCGCCTGTGGCCAGCATGAGGCCGAATACCGAGCCCTGGGAGTTGGCGACGACCGGGATCTCGGATGCCTCCTCGCCGAGGACACCCTCGATGAACGCGCGATAGTCCGAGGCGGTGGAGGCAAGGGATCGGTGATCATCCGGCATCGAGCCGCCGAGGCCGGCCCGATCCATGGTCAGGAGCCGAACGCCCACGGTCTCGAGAAGGTCCAGGCCGAAGGCCATCCGGCTGCTGGTCGCGGCCCCGGCGATGAAGAGTATCGGCCGCCCCGTCACCGGTCCGAAGCCGGCCCCCACGAGCGTTCGTCCGTCGGCGGTCTCGACTCGAAGCGCCCTTCCGAGATCCATCGGCTCACCGCTCCGGTACCGGCGCAACGCGGACCGCGAATTCTTGCAGCACCCGAGTGAAGACCCTGGTTCGTGCGAAGTGCACGTCGTGAGAGCTCCGCACCCGCACCACCTGGTTGTCGGGAAGCAACGAATGCACCCGCGCACAGTCCTCCTCGTCGAGCGCTGCGAGAAGATTGCCCTGTCGGTCGCGTCTGGTTGTCGCCTTGATGAACGTCGTCGGACACTGGACCTGACGTAGGGTCTCCGCCTGATCGAATCCCTCGAACCATGAATGGTCGTGGAATGACCGGCTGAACAAGATGTCGTACGGGTGGCTGGCCGTCTCCCAGATGCGGTTGATCCCCACTCCGACCCAGCGGATCAACGGCAGCCGTGCCGGATCGGCATGGCGCTGGCGGACGATCTGCCGAGTGAAGCTCTGCCACAGCGGACCGAACAGTCGCCGCCAGTAACTGCGAGGCATGTAGTAGCAGACCCAATCCCGTTCATCATCCTGGGCGAGGAATCCGGGGACATGGCCGAATGTGTCGATCCATGAGAACGTCGAAGCGATTCGCGTCGGTTCCGTGCTGAAAAACGGTGCATCCTCGATCACGACACCGCGAACCTTCTCCGGGTGAAGGGCGGCGAGACGGGTGGCGATGAGGCCGCCGGAAGAGTGGCCGGACACGACGCACGCGACGCCGAACACCCGGTCGATGAAGATCGCGAGATCGTCGGCGATGCGATCGGCGGTGTAGTCCTCGGGGTTCCATGTCGTCTTGCCGTGTCCGTGACAGTCGACGGCGACGACATGGTAGGTCTCCGACAGCGCAGGCAGCGCTCGTGCGTACTCCTGCCACCTGGTTCCCTGCCCATGAATGAGAAGCAGCGGGATGCCTCGGCGTGGCCCTTCCGCATAGTTCACCGTGAGTCCGTCACGCAACCGGAGCTGTTTCTCCGCGAACCCTGCGCCGAGCGCCGACCTGACCGGACCCCAGAAATAGTCCTTCGTCTTGAAGGTGGCGATGAGAATACGGATGCCTTGCACCGCAATCGTCACGGCGAGGCCGATGGCCACGGTGATGAGCACGCTGGACCAGGTATTCACGGGACCTCCTCGGGGTCATCGATCAGGAATGGACTGCTGCGCTCCGCTGCACCGACCTCAGCAAGCCTCTGGTCACGGCGCGGTGCGCACCGGACCGGACGACGGCCAGACCGTACAGCTGGCCGAGAAGTCCGGGAAAATCGGCGTGGGATCGTGCACGAATCTCGGTTCTCCCACCCGTCTCCTCCAAAACGAACGTCAGGACGTAGCGTGAGAAATGGTGCCGGCCGGCGAGGACGAGTCGATGAGGAGCATCGACGGCGCTGACGGCGAACCCGGGAAGCGTCGACGCCTGCCGCGGAAACGCGCCGGCGCCGCGCCGAGGTACGGCCCCGCTTGCACGCGCGTACATCCTCGTCGCAGTGGTATCCCAAGCTGCCAGTCGCCTGGTGAGCGCCCGCCAGACGTCGACGACGGGTGCGTCGATGACGACGACGTGTTCGTCGATGAACGGGAACTCCTCAGTCGCATCGGCGGCATCGGACCTGGTCACGTTCGGGTCGTTTCGCACCCGCGCTACCGCTTCCCTGATTCGTTCGAGAGCTGGTTGGCGATGTCCCGAGCCCACCACTGGTACCCGGCCGGGGACGGGTGGAAGCCGTCGCGAGCGAAGAACTCGGCCTCCGCGTTCGCAAGGCCAGACGAACTCATCCAGGAGACCGCCGGATCCGCTGCACACACCACTTGGGCGGCGGCATCCAGTGCCCGACCGCGCTCGGCGAGGTAGGTTCTGAGCGGTCGCGGCAGCGACGGAAAGGCGTCGAATGGAGGAATGCCGGCGACGACGACGTGCTCCGCCAGATCGGCGAGAGCGCCGAGCACCGCCACGAGATCATCGCGCCATTGCGAGACGGGCGTGCGCGCCAGCACGTCGTTGACGCCGATGAGCAACACCGCGATGTCGACGTCGCCGTAGGCATCGAAGCCTGGGATGATCCGGTGGCGGACTCGGCGGATCGTCGCACCGTGGCGTCCGTGCACCGCCCAGTCCACCGGGCGGGCGTGCAACGCTCCGAGTTCTCGAGCGAATGATCCGGTGAACGCCTCGTCATGCGTGCCGGCTCCGCACCCTGCGGCAGTCGACTCGCCCACCACGATCAGACGCAGGGTCGGCTGGTCTGACGCAGCCGTTCGGCCAGTGGTCGGCCCGGCAGCCTCAGGGAGAACCTCGACTTCAGAGCGAGCTCGCCTCCCTTGAATGGCGACGAGGGGCATCAGCAGAGGATTCACGAAGCTCACCCTTTCTCGACCAGCGAGGCGATTGCCGCTTGGCTCCCGCCACTCAGATCGACCCCGAGCGTTTGCAGCATCATGACCAGAGCGCCACGACCCATGAACGTCGCCAACGCCTGCGTGTCGGCTCCGGTGCCATCTCGGGTGGCCCGAAGAGTGGACGCGATCACGTCGCGACACCGTGCCGCGATCACCTCGTCGGTTCGGGCAGCGGCACACGCCTGCAGCCAGAATCCGCTGATGACGCCATCTGAGACCAACTCGCGAAAGCTCGCTCCCATCGCTTCCATGGGCTCGTCGGCGTCGGCGGCAGCCCGCACGAACATCTCGGTGATCAGGGCGGGGAGGCCGTCTATGCACGCCAGGAAGAACGTCTGCTTCGACCCGAAGAGTCGAAACACATAGGGCTCGGAGACTCCCATTCGATCGGCGACCTGGCGGATGGCAGCGGTCGTCATTCCGAGATCGGCGAAGGCGCTGAGTCCGGCCGCCACTGCTTGAGCCCGGCGTTCGTCTGCGTTTCCGCGTGGATTGCTCATGCGACGACCCTAGCAGTTACTAACTACTTACTAAATAGCGAAATCCGGCGGGTGAGCGGCATCGCCGGGGAGCGGCCAGGCATCGTTGTCACGCGAGGCGGGCGTCGGCATGTCCCGTCGCCCACGCCCACGCGGCGATGGCGACACGATTCGACACGTCGAGCTTGCGGCCGATGTTGGCCACGTGGTTCTTCGCCGTTCCTGCGCTGATGTAGAGGTCCGCGGCGATTTCCGCGTTCGTCATTCCCTGCGCGATCAGGCTCACCACTTCGAGCTCCCGGTCGCTGAGTGCCGGTCCGGCGGCAGTCGTCGGCGTTTCCGCCACGACAGTGCGCAGCAGCCGGACGGTGAGCTGAGGGCTGATCAGGGTGTCTCCCGACATGGCAGCGCGGATCGCCTCGATCAGCAGGGCGGGCCCGGAACGCTTGAGCAGGAACCCGCACGCGCCGTTTCGCAGGGCGGTGCGGACATACTCGTCGAGCTCGAATGTGGTCACCACGACGACCCGGATCGGGTCGACGACGCCGGGGCCGGCCAGAGCCCGCGTCAGTTCGAGGCCGTCGAGAGCAGGCATCCGGATGTCGGCGAGCACGACATCGGGCCGCAATCGACGGGCCTGCTCGAGCGCGGTGACTCCGTCGGGGGCTTCGCCGATCACGGTCATGTCGGGTTGCGCGTCCAGGATCATGCGGAATGCCTCCCGAATCCCGCGTTGATCATCGGCGATCAGGATGCGAATCGTCATGAGCTCGCTCCGTGTTCGGTGCTGCGCAACATCGGCAGGGTCGCGGTCACTCTCCATCCGCGCGATCGCCGGGGCCCCGCCTCGGCGCTGCCCCCGAGCCGCTCCACTCGTTCGACCATCGCCGCAAGCCCGAGGCCGCCCGTGGTCGACGTGACGGCATCCGACCGATGGTCGCCGTCATCTGCGATCGACACGCGCAGCTGGTCGCCCAGCTGCGTCAGCTCGACGCCGACCGTCTTCACCCGCACCGCATGTCGACGCACATTCGTCAGTGCTTCGACCACCGTGCGGTACGCCTCTGCGCCGATTCGCGCGTCGACGCGCCCGTCGACGTCCTGGTCGACGAGGGCATCGACCTCACCCGCGGCGGCGAACCTCCGCACCAGTTCTTCGATGTCATCGATGCCTCCACGAATGGTGTGCACCGAATCCTCGTCCGTGCCGAGGGCGCGCACGGTCTGGTCCATCGACTCGAGCGCCCGGATCCCGGCGGCTTCAATCCGATCGAGCAGTTCAGCGACCCGTGGGTCTCCCAGCGGCAGCACCGCCGAGCCGGCCTGGGCTTGCGCGACGATCTCGCTGATGTCGTGCGCGACGTAGTCGTGCAGGTCGACGGCCAGCCGCAGCCGCTGCTCGGCCTTCGCATTGTCGATGGTCCGCTGACGCTCGACCTCGGCCCAGCGCAGATACCAGGCGATGACTCCCATGGCCAGCGGGAGCGCGAGCCAGGTCACGCTCGCAGCGGCGGCTTCCACGACGGGAACGCCCTCCAGGAACCGCTGCACCCACAGCCCTGCTCCGGCAGCGGCGATGGACGCGGAGATGATCGCCGCCCTTGGGCTCGACCATCGGACGACGACGACAACCAGTGCGGCGAGCACGAACGGCTCCGCGATCAGCCACGGGTCGATGTTGCGGGTGTCGGCTCCGGCGCCGCTCACCCGAATGAGGAATGTGGCCGCAATGGATACCGCCCCGGCCACGACCGTGACCACCGCGAACAGGCGTCGAGCATGCACGGGGCCGAGCCTAGGGGGTCGCCGTCCAGACGTCCATGTGCCGATCGGCAGGGTCGAGGCATGGCTGGACTCAGAGCGTGCCCATCGGCATCTTCCTTCGTCGTGCGAGGTGATCGAGGCTCGAAGCATGCGAAGAAACTGGAGTTCATGGGTCGGGTACTCCGTGGCAGCCTGGTCCGCGGCGTACGGAGCGCTCGGGTTGTGGTGGGCGTTCGGCGGCGGCGGCTTCCCGTTCGGCACCGGTGATCCGGAACTCATGGCCGAGCCCGAAATGGCCGCGAAAGTGTCTCTGCTCGGTTGGGTCACCCCGGAAGCCGCCGGACCCGTCATCGCTCTCGTCGCGTTCACCGGGGCGATCGTCGCCGCACTCATGGTGCGCGGGGTCGCCGGCACCTGGAGTCGACGTGTGCTGCCTGCATACGCCTGGTTGCTCGCCTTCGTATTGGCCGTCGGAATCCAGGACTACCGCACACTGGTCGTGGCCGCTTACACGCCGATCATGGCGGTCGCGAAGCTGCTCGGCATCTGGTCGAACGGCACCGGATGGGGTGACCTCTACCTCGCGCCGCGGCTGAACCTGCTGCTGTGCCTGCTTGCGGGGATCGGTTGGGCGTTGACCGCCGTCGGCTACCGGCGCCGAATCACGGGCGCCTGCACGGTGTGCGGACGCACCGGCTCGGACGAGTCGCCCTTCCTCGACCGTTGGGGGCGCCGCGCCGTGTGGATCGCGGTGGCGGCTCCGGTGCTGTACTGCGCCACGAGGTGGGCGTGGGCGCTCGGGTTCTCGCTCGGGATCGACCCGGTTGCCTACCAGGAAGCGAGGGAAGAGGGATTGTGGATCGCCGGCGCCGCGCTCGCTTCACTCGGGATCGTCGGCGCCGTGCTCACGCTCGGATTGATCCAGCGTTGGGGCGAGGTGTTTCCGCGCTGGATGATCGGCCTCAGCGGGCGAAGGGTGCCGCCGATGTTGGCAGTGATCCCGGCGATGTTCGTCGCCGTACTGGTCACCTCGACATCCATCATGTACATGAGAGTCGTGCTCATTGACGGCATCACGCCGGCAACGTGGCCGCTGTCACTGCCCGAGGTGTTCTTCTTCGTGTGGGGCATCGCCCTCTTCGTGGCTGCCCTCGCCTACTCCCGTCGACGGCGAGGAGCGTGCGCAACGTGCGGGCTGAGCAACACCGTCTCCGCGCCGAGAGACGGCGCTGCGCACGCAGAAGCGGCTCGTTCAGCGGTTCCGAGCACCCGATAACGCCCGAGGAGCAAGCGTTGCGATCGGCCCGGGCGGCGAACGGCGGGCCACCCTCCGGTGACCCGCCGTCCATTCCGCTCACTCAGAGCGGTGTCACTCCTCGTAGCTGAGCCCGAAGCCGAAGGGGTAGAGCGCCCCGTCGTCGGTCTCGTCGTAGCCCGGCGTGTCGCTGTTCTGCTGGATGATCGCCTCACGGGTGCCGGCCAACGCGAAGGGCATACGGCCCTGCGGGTTGAACTCACCCGAGACGATGTCCATGAGCGCCGCGGTGCTGTTGCCGAAGTTGGCGAGGATCGCACCCGCGTCACGCAGGCCGCTGGCCTCGTCGAGCACGAACGGCTGGCGGAAGTAGATGTCGAGAACGGTGTTCTCGGCACCGACCTCGGCCATCACCTGCTGCACCGTGTCGAGCGACGGGGTGACCGCCCACGACTCGGCGTCCTTCATGCCGCTGAAGTCGAGGATGCTCGTCTCCCACGGGAATGAGCCGCCGAAGTTCAGCCGGTTGTCGGTGCACGCCCCGCCGCCGTTGAGGACGCATGCGTCGGCCGCGCCGAACGGGCTCTGCCCGTCGAGACCGCCGAAGCCCTCGATCGTGCTCGGGTTGATGTGCGCCGGGTCGAGCCCCGAGGTGACGCTGTTGCTGACGTAGGTTCCGGTGTTCACGTTGCGTGCCGTCATCGAGACGAGCGCGACGTCGGCGTCAGCGGCAGTGCGCTGTTCGGCCGGGTCGTTGCCGTCGATGACGTCGTAGCCTGCCTCCGCAACCTGCGCGGCGTCGACGTTGCCGAGCACGTACACGGTCTCGCCGCCATCGAGCGGCAGCACGCTGTCACCCTCGACCTCCTGGTTCTGCAGGAGCACGGTGGACTTGCGCTGCAGGTCGACGGCGGTCGCGCGGTTCTCGTCGCTGCCGACGGTGGCCGTGGCGGCCGCGGGGTCGACGTACGGGTCCTCGAAGAGACCCAGCTCGAACAGCGGGGCGAGCAGGCGCTCGGCGGCGAGGGTCACGCGCTCTTCCGACACGAGCTCAGCGTCGACCAGATCGATGATGGTCGTCACGTCGTGGAAGCCCGAGAGCGTGTCGGTGCCGCCGTTGATGGCCGCCGCGACGCGCTCGGGGATCGTCGCGTCTTCGAGGCCCCAGGCACGGTCGTTGATGATGCCCGTGTCGGAGTTGACGTACCCCTTGAAGCCCATCTGGTCGCGCAACAGACCGTTGACGATCTGGTCGGAGAAGGCCATGCCGACCTCGTCGTAGTCGACGCCCTCGTAGGTGACGTCGACGGGCACGCCGTAGTACGGCATGATCGATGAGACGCCCGCGTCGATAGCGGCCTGGAAGGGCTTCAGGTGGTACCCGAAGGCGCCGCCCGGGTAGACCTGCGCCTTGCCGAACGCGTAGTGCGGGTCGAGGCCGAGCTCCTGCGGGCCGCCACCCGGGAAGTGCTTCATCGTGAGCGCGACGTCGGTCTCAGGGCTCAGCGAGTTGCCGTCCTTGCCGACCTCGCCCTGCAGCGACTTGACGAGCTGCCCCATGATGTTCGCGCCCAGATCGGCGTCCTCGGTGAACGTCTCATGCGTGCGGTACCAGCGCGGCTCGGTCGACAGGTCGGCCATGTAGCCGTACATGCCGCGCAGGCCGATGCTCGACCACTCTTCGCCCATGACCTCGGCGAAGTCTTCAACAACCGACATGTCGCCGTCGATCGCCGCGCCGGTGGCCAGCGCCTGCTCGCCGAGTGCGGCTGCGGCGATGCCGGCCTCCTTCGGGAACGCGCTGAACGCGCCGGGCGCCTCGTTGATGCCGACCCGAACCTGGGCGTCGATGTGGTTGCGCGCGTTCGACTTGTAGAGCACCGGGATGCCGAGGCGTGTGGCCTCACTCAGCTCCTGCATGCTGTTGGTGAATGTCGCGGCCTCTGCCGGCGTGATCCGGGGCGTGCCGGTGCAGGTGGCCGTGTCTTCGCCGGTCACGACGTTGCGGAAGATGAACCGATGCATCTGCTGGTTGTTGATGTAGTCGAGCCCGTTGGCCGGCACCGTGCCTCGCGTGCCGTCGGGCGCACAGGCCGCATTCACCGTGTCGATGAGCATGAGGCCCGCCTTCTCTTCGAGCGTCATCTGCTCGACGAGATCGGCGACGCGCTGCTCGACCGGCTTGCGCCAGTCTTCGTAGGTGTCGAGCGCGCCGTTGGCGTTCAGGTCCTTGAACTGCCGGCCCTTCTCCGTGACGATCTGCTTGGCACGCGCCTCCAGTACCGGGGGCTTGCCGTGATTGCCCTCGTTGGAAGCCGACGCAGCGGCCGCACGATCATTGCCCTGGCCTTGCGCGGGCACCGCAGCGACGGCACCCACGCCGACCGCGAATGTCAGCGGCATGGCGACGGCGAGTGCCGCGAGGCCCCGCCGTCGAAGCCGACGCGAAGATGCGTTGGTCATCAGTTCTCCTTTGAGCTGGTGTCTGAGAGCCGCCACCGTTGGGCACTCTCCACGACGCGCCGACGATGCGAGAAACGTCCGCCGGCCCCGGGCGGGTCCCGGGTGAGCCCAGTCTCGGCGGGCGCCCGCGAAAGTGGCAAGCGATTGCCACCAGTTGCATTTCAAAGCAGAGATGAGCGGATGCCGCCGCGGCACGCGCCGAGGCAATCTCCCCAGAGCGCAGCCGAACTACCGGCTGCGTCTTGACGGCCCCTGCCTCTGGAGCAGCACGATCGCGGCGAGCCGGCGCTCATCCACCGGCTCGGCCCACAGCTCCGACGCGAGCGCGGTGACCTCATCATGCGTCAGTTCCGGATGCCGCCGCCGCGCGTCTCTCACCGTGCCACGCACCGCACCCACCGAGGCGCCGTAGAACGCTCTTGAGGACGTCCGCGAGGAGCTTGCTCCCTCAATCGCGGGGACTGATGGCCGCCGCAGGATCAGAGCAATCCAACCCTCTAGAAGTCCCAGTCCTCATCCTCGGTGACAACGGCCTTGCCGATCACATACGACGATCCACTCCCCGAGAAGAAGTCGTGGTTCTCGTCCGCATTCGGCGAGAGCGCCGACAGGATCGCCGGGTTCACGTCGGTGACGGTCTTCGGGAACATCGGCTCGTAGCCGAGGTTCATGAGGGCCTTGTTGGCGTTGTAGTGCAAGAACTTCTTGACGTCTTCGGTCAGGCCGACGCCGTCGTAGAGGTCTTGCGTGTACTGCACCTCGTTGTCGTAGAGCTCGTAGAGCAGCGAGAACGTGTAGTCCTTCAGGACGTCGCGCTCGGCCTGCGAGAGCGGCTCGAGACCCTTCTGGAACTTGTAGCCGATGTAGTACCCGTGCACGGCCTCGTCGCGGATGATGAGGCGGATGAGGTCGGCCGTGTTGGTGAGCTTCGCCCGCGACGACCAGTACATCGGCAGGTAGAAGCCGGAATAGAACAAGAAGCTCTCGAGCAGCGTCGAGGCGACCTTGCGCTTCAGCGGCGAGTCACCCTGGTAGTACTCCATGATGATCGCGGCCTTCTTCTGAAGGTTCTCGTTCTCGACCGACCAGCGAAAAGCGTCGTCGATCTCCTTCGTCGAGCACAGCGTCGAGAAGATCGACGAGTAGCTCTTCGCGTGCACCGACTCCATGAACGCGATGTTCGTGTAGACGGCCTCTTCGTGCGGCGTGATCGCGTCGGGGATGAGCGAGACCGCGCCGACCGTGCCCTGGATCGTGTCGAGCAGGGTCAGGCCCGTGAACACGCGCATCGTCAGCGTCTGCTCGTCGGGCGTCAGAGTGTTCCACGACTGGATGTCGTTCGACAGCGGCACCTTCTCGGGCAGCCAGAAGTTGTTGACCAGACGGTTCCAGACCTCGAGGTCCTTCTCGTCTTGGATCTTGTTCCAGTTGATCGCGTTGACGTGGCTGACGAGCTTCAGCTTCTTGCCAGTGTGCGCCGGGTCGTTCTGAGCCGAGTTCACAGGATCGGTGAGGGTCATGAGCTGTCTCTTTCGTTGTTGCGATCGTCGATGCAGTGGCGGCACGTCTCGTTGAAGACGCCCTTGTTCGTGTGGTGACGGGTGTGAGCATTGCGGCCCGTCAGTGGCTTAGCGATGCCCTTCTGAGCAGCGGACATCTTCGCGCGAGTCTCTTCACTTGGCGTCTTGCCAAAGTTGGGGTTCAACTCTCCCCGACGCGTCTCGGAGAGTCGAGCACGAGACTCTTCTGACATCTTGCGACCGAAACTTGGGTGCTCCGGCCCGAACTTCCCGAAATTGGGATTCGCAGGGCCGCTGTACGTGCCCTTCCGCATCGCGGACCATTTCGCCTTCTGCTCGTCCGAGTGTGAACGCCCCCACACCGGCGAGTCCGGACCAAATCGGTGGACGCCGGTCGGGCGCCCTCGAGCACGGTCCCCTGCCGCCTTCCGCTGTTCCTCTGTCCACACCACACCAGTCGGCCCCAGCCCTCCATCCGTGAGGTTGAGCAGACGGTCACCCGTGGCGCGATAGAGGCTGATCCAGCTGATCTCCGCCTGGCCGAGATCTTCGCGAGTGGTCACGACGCGCTCGAGCACGACTACCTCGTACGCGTCATCCGGATTCTTTCGTAGCCAGTCGTAGAACGGAGTCTTGCGCCCATCTCGAGCGACCTTGCGATGCTCACTCAACCGACGTTTCACCGTCTTGGTTGTCTGGCCGACGTAGCGGTATTCGCCAGTTGCTCGAACGCGAAATCCGTACACGACGCCCACGATCGGAGCCCCTTGCCCCAATTCCGGCGACCACTCGACTGTCTCGATCATGAGTTCAGAGTGCGCAGCTCACACAAAGTTCCAGCTCCGTGCCTTCGAGGGCCATCTGACGCAGGCGGATGTAGTAGATCGTCTTGATCCCCTTCTTCCACGCGTAGATCTGCGCCTTGTTGATGTCGCGCGTCGTCGCCGTGTCCTTGAAGAACAGGGTGAGCGAGAGGCCCTGGTCGACGTGCTGCGTCGCCGCGGCGTAGGTGTCGATGACCTTCTCGTAGCCGATCTCGTAGGCATCCTGGTAGTACTCGAGGTTGTCGTTCGTCATGAACGCAGCCGGGTAGTACACGCGACCGAGCTTGCCTTCCTTGCGGATCTCGATCTTCGACGCGATCGGGTGGATCGAGGCCGTCGAGTTGTTGATGTACGAGATCGAACCGGTCGGCGGCACGGCCTGCAGGTTCTGGTTGTAGATGCCGTGCTCCTGGATCGACGCCTTCAGCGCCTTCCAGTCCTCCTGCGTCGGGATGTGCACGTTCGAGTCGGCGAAGAGCTGCGTGACCTTGGCGGTCGCGGGCACCCACGCGGCATCCGTGTACTTGTCGAAGAACTCGCCCGACGCGTACTTGGAGTCTTCGAAGCCGACGAAGGTCTCGCCGCGCTCTTTCGCGATGGCGTTCGACGCGCGCAGCGCGTGGAACAGAACCGTGTAGAAGTAGATGTTCGTGAAGTCGATGCCCTCTTCGCTGCCGTAGAAGATGCGCTCGCGGGCGAGGTAGCCGTGCAGGTTCATCTGGCCGAGGCCGATGGCGTGCGACTTGTCGTTGCCGTCTTCGATCGAACGCACCGAGGCGATGTGGCTCATGTTCGACACGGCGGTGAGGCCGCGGATGGCGGTGTCGACCGTCTTGCCGAAGTCGGGCGAGTCCATCGTGAGTGCGATGTTCAGCGAGCCGAGGTTGCACGAGATGTCTTTGCCGATCTCGTTGTAGCTCAGGTCTTCGTTGTACGTCGTCGGCGTGTTCACCTGCAGGATCTCGGAGCACAGGTTCGACATGTTGATGCGGCCCTTGATGGGGTTCGCCTTGTTCACCGTGTCTTCGAACACGATGTACGGGTAGCCGCTCTCGAACTGGATCTCGGCGAGCGTCTGGAAGAACTCGCGCGCGTTGATCTTGGTCTTCTTGATGCGCGGGTTGTCGACCATCTCGCGGTACTTCTCGGTGACCGAGATGTCGCCGAACGGCGTGCCGTAGACCTTCTCGACGTCGTACGGCGAGAAGAGGTACATGTCTTCGCCGTTCTTGGCGAGCTCGAACGTGATGTCGGGCACGACGACGCCGAGCGACAGCGTCTTGATGCGGATCTTCTCGTCGGCGTTCTCGCGCTTGGTGTCGAGGAACCGCATGATGTCGGGGTGGTGGGCGCTGAGGTACACCGCGCCGGCACCCTGGCGGGCACCGAGCTGGTTGGCGTAGCTGAAGGAGTCTTCGAGCAGCTTCATCACGGGGATGATGCCGCTCGACTGGTTCTCGATCTGCTTGATCGGGGCGCCGGCCTCGCGGATGTTGGAGAGCGAGAGCGCCACGCCGCCGCCGCGCTTCGAGAGCTGCAGAGCGGAGTTGATGCCGCGCGAGATCGACTCCATGTTGTCTTCGATGCGCAGCAGGAAGCAGGAGACGAGCTCGCCGCGCTGGGCCTTGCCCGTGTTGAGGAAGGTCGGGGTGGCGGGCTGGAAGCGGCCGCCGATGATCTCTTCGACGAGGTTGACGGCGAGCTTCTCGTCGCCCTGCGCGAGACCGAGGGCGGTCATGACGACGCGGTCTTCGAAGCGCTCGAGGTAGCGCTTGCCGTCGAACGTCTTCAGCGTGTAGCTCGTGTAGTACTTGAACGCGCCGAGGAAGGTCTCGAAACGGAACTTCTTCGAGTACGCCAGGTCGTTGAGCTTCGTGATGAACTCGAACGAGTACTGGTCGAGCACGGCCTGCTCGTAGTACTCCTTCTCGACGAGGTAGTCGAGGCGCTCTTTCAGCGAGTGGAAGAAGACGGTGTTCTGGTTGACGTGCTGCAGGAAGTACTCGCGCGCCGCCTCGCGGTCTTTGTCGAACTGGATCTGACCGTCGTCGCCGTAGAGGTTCAGCATCGCGTTCAGCGAGTGGTAGTCCATGCCGCTCGCCGAGCGCGGTGCGTCCATGAGCGCTACGCCGTCAGTTGTCGCTGTGTTTGCCAAAATGCGTCCAATCCATCGTTGACGGCGCGAACGTCGTCTGGTGTTCCGAATACTTCGAAGCGGTAGAGGTGCGGCACCCCGGTCTTGGCGGCGATGATGTCGCCGGCCAAACCGAAGGCCGTACCGAAGTTGGTGTTGCCCGCGCTGATGACGCCGCGGATGTTCGAGCGGTTGTCGGGGTCGTTCAAGAAGCGGATGACCTGCTTCGGCACTGCGCCCTTGCCCTCGCCGCCGCCATAGGTCGGCACGACGAGCACGAAGGGCTCGTCGACGTGCAGCGCATCTTCACGCGAGTACAGCGGGATGCGGAGCGCAGCACGGCCGAGCTTGTCGATGAAGCGCTTCGTATTGCCCGAGACGCTCGAGAAGTAGACCAGATTCGTCATGGTGCGTCCTTCGCCGGTAGAACTCGGTGGTCGAGCAGGCGCGCCGGCGCCGTATCGAGACCCCGTGCCCGATTACGCGAGGCGCGAGGCGAGCTCGTCGATCTTGTCGGGGCGAAAGCCCGACCAGTGGCCTTCGTCGGTGATGACGACCGGGGCCTGCAGGTAGCCCAGCTCTTTGACCTGCGCAAGGGCGCTCTCGTCGACAGAGAGGTCGAGCACTTCGTACTCGATGCCCTTACTGTCGAGGGCGCGATACGTCGCGTTGCACTGGACGCAAGAAGGCTTGGTGTAGACCGTGACCGTCATTGTTTTCCCCTCGTTCTCAGGCTCTGGAGGAGCCTGTCCCCCGGTGTTGCATTTCGTTCTTCAATACTACATCTAGTGTTCGCGGAACTCGACTGCCACAACATGCTGTAGTTACATTCGTGTAGTTATCCACCGGGTTATCCACGGGTTGTGAACAGCGGATGCCTCTGCGACCTGCGGATTCTCGCGGCTGCGGCCGAGGTTATCCACACCCGCCCACTTCGAAATCTCTTGCCCTGTGGACGGATGCCGGGCGTGTCGCGAATCGGAACCCTTGGGGGTGCTACGCCCGCCCGACCCCTACATGTGGTGTTGTTCCTCCATGCTCCCAGCACCCACCGACATCGCCATGGCACAGCGCACCCGAGCGGCGTAGCCTGACCCCGAAGCGAGACGAAGGGGCCTCCCATGACCGAGTTCGCGACCTCAGCAGACGGCACGCGCATCGCGTACGACCGGCGGGGCTCCGGCCCGCCCGTGATCCTCGTCGACGGTGCCATGCAGTTCCGTGCCTTCGACCCGCCGAGCGCCGAGATGGCCGGCGAGCTCGCCGGACACGGCTTCACGGTCTACCGCTACGACCGGCGCGGGCGCGGCGAGAGCCCCGCCGACCCGCCGATCACCCTCGCACAGACGCTCGACGACCTCCGCGCACTCATCGCCGTGGCCACCGAGGGCGCCGACGACGCGGTCGCCCTCTTCGGCAGCTCCTCGGGCGGGGCGATCGCACTTGCGGCCGCGGCATCCGGCCTCGCGGTCTCGAAGCTCGTGCTCTGGGAGGTGCCGCTGCGCGCCGAACTCGGCGCCGACGCCCAGCAGTTCCTCGACGGGCTGCGCGAGCGCATCGCAGCCGGCGATGGCGACGCCACGATCGAGTACTTCATGAAGGACATGCCGCCCGAGTGGCTCGCGGGCGCGAAGGCGAGCCCCGGCTGGCCGATCATGACGGCGATGGGCCCGAGCCTCGAGCCCGACTCCGAGGCGCTCGCGTGGACGCAGAGCGCGGCGCGATCGACGCTCTGGGCGGGAATCGCGCAGCCGACGCTCGTACTCGTCGGCGAGCAGACCCTCGACCTCATGGGGCCGGCGGCCGATTCGCTCGTCGCGAACCTGCCGCACGCGATCCGCGGCACCGTGCCCGCCGCCGATCACGCGTGGGAGCCGAAGTCGATGGCGCTCACGATCGCGGGGTTCCTGGTCGGCTGAGTCGCCGGGCTTCAGCCCTTCGCGGCCTTCGCGGCGGCCTTGGCCGCCTGCTTCGTCGCCCGCACCTTGGCGAGCGACTCGGGGTCGACGATGTCGGCGACCGAACGGAACGACCCCTCGTCGCCGTACGAGCCGGCCGCCTCGCGCCAGCCGGGCGCCGTGAGCCCGCACTGCTTGCCGAGCAGTGCGAGGAAGATCTTCGCCTTCTGGTCGCCGAAACCGGGCAGGGCCTTCAGCCTCTTGAGCACCTCGGCACCGCTCGGGTCGCCCTGCGTCCAGAGAGCGGATGCCTCGCCGCCCCAGTCGTCGACGATCGCCGAGGCGAGCGCCTGCACGCGACCGGCCATCGAGCCGGGGAAGCGGTGCACCGCGGGCGTCTGCTTGAACACCTCGACGAAGGCCTCGGGGTCGTAGCCCGCGATCGTCTCGGGGTCGAGCGAGCCGATGCGCGAACGGATCTTCTCGGGCCCGGCGAACGCCGATTCCATGGTCACCTGCTGGTCGAGGAGCATTCCCGTGAGCAGTGCGAACGCGTCGTCGCTGAGCAGCTCGTCGGCGGCCTGCTCGCCCGTGATGTGCAAAGCCATGCGTCCATCCTTCCACTCGAGTGCCGCGGCATCCGCTCATGGTTAAAGCTGTCGCATTCGCAACCCTACGAGGAGTCACCATGGACTGGAAGATCGAACTGATCCACGTTCCCGTCACCGACGTCGACCGGGCGAAGGCGTTCTACGTCGACAAGCTCGGGTTCAACGCCGACCACGACCAGCGCGTGAACGAGAACCTGCGCTTCGTGCAGCTGACCCCGCCGGGCTCGGCGTGCTCGATCGCGTTCGGCGAGGGCATCGGGGGCGGCCTGCAGCCTGGTCAGCAGGACTCGATCCAGGTCGTCATCCCCGACGCCGACGCCGTGCTCGCCGAGCTCCGCGCCAAGGGCGTCGAAGCCGAGGGCGTCGACGAGCAGGCGTGGGGCCGATTCATCACGCTGAAGGACCCCGACGGCAACCGCTGGACCCTGCAGCAGCTGCCGGCGTGGAGCGGGCAGGGATAGCAGTACAGGCAGCAGTCACCCCCAGAACGACGGCGGCCCCCGCTCCCGAAGGAGCG
>NZ_JBSHJY010000019.1:0-60331 GCF_053619715.1 Agromyces sp. NPDC055520
CCGCACCTGTCGCTCCGGCTGCTCCCGTCGCTCCCGTGGCAGAGCCCGTCGCGCAGGCACCGGTCGCCCCGGCGGCCGTGGCTCCGGCCGCCGTCGCCCCCGCCGCCCCGACGGGCGGCTCGCACGCCGGCCCCGCCGGCTACGTCACGCCGATCGTGCGCAAGCTCGCGAACGAGCAGGGCGTCGACCTCGCGAGTGTCACGGGCACCGGGGTCGGCGGTCGCATCCGCAAGCAAGACGTCATCTCGGCGAACGTCCCGCCCGCGGCATCCGCTGCCGTCGCCGCACCCGTGCGCCAGGCGCTCGAGATCTCGCCGCTACGCGGCACGACCGTGCCGATGACGCGCCTGCGCAAGGTCGTCGCCGAGCGCGCCGTCGTCTCGATGACGTCGACCGCACAGCTCACGACCGTCGTCGAGGTCGACGTGACCCGCGTGGCGCGCCTGCGCGACAAGGTCAAGGGCGAGTTCCTCGCAAAGACCGGCAACAAGCTCTCGTTCCTGCCGTTCTTCGCGATGGCGGCCGCCGAGGCGCTTCGTGCGTACCCGATCATCAACTCGACGGTCGACGGCGACAGCATCGTCTACCCGGCGCAAGAGAACATGAGCATCGCGGTCGACACGGAGCGGGGCCTCCTCACTCCTGTGATCCGCGATTCGGCCGACCTCGACCTGGCCGGTCTCGCCGCTCAGATCGCCGATCTCGCCGAGCGCACGCGCAACAACCAGCTGAAGCCCGACGAGCTCTCGGGGGGCACCTTCACCCTGACGAACACGGGTTCGCGGGGCGCGCTCTTCGACACGCCCGTCGTGTTCCTGCCCCAGTCGGCGATCCTCGGCACCGGCACGGTGGTGAAGCGCCCGGTGGTCGTCTCCACCGACGGCGCCGATGCGATCGCCGTGCGCTCGATGGTCTACCTGGCCCTCTCGTACGACCACCGCATCATCGACGGCGCCGACGCGGCCCGCTTCCTGACCGCGGTCAAGCAGCGCCTCGAAGAGGGCGCGTTCGAGACAGACCTCGGCATCTAGTCGAAGATCTCTCGCAGTCGCCAACCGGCCTCGCTTCTCATCACGAGCAGCGAGGCCGGTTCGCGTTCCGCCGCCACCCCCGCATAGGGTGCGGTCAGGAGCACCGCCGACCCCATCTCGGTGACGATGGAGACTCCGGTCGCGTCGAGTTCGGCGGGCACCTTCCCGCCGTCGCGGGCCGCGGCCATCGCCGCAGCGTCGGCCGACTCGAGCGCCGAACCCGGCTGCACCACCTCTGACAGGCACGTCAGGTCGAGCGCGTCGAAGCACTCCTGGCGCCGCTCGAGCAGCCGCTGCACCGCGGAGACGACGTCGTCATCGGCCGCGGGCCCACCGGGTGCTGCTGCCGCGTCCCCCGCTTCGGCGCCGCCTGCGGCGACGTCACCTGCCACGGCATCGCCTGCCGTGGCCTCGGGATCGGCAGCGGCGCCGCCCCGCCCGCCCGGCGAGCTCTCCCCCGACCCGGCTCCCGCCGGCCCGTCGACTCCGTCACCGCCAGCGGCGGCGGGCGGCACCATCGTCAACAGGAGCGTCAGCACTCCCCCACCGGCGAGGCCCGCGACGAGCAGGGACGAACGCCGCCGACGCACCGCGAGCCGAACACGCGCAGCGAGGCCCGTGCCGGCCGCACGATCGTGTTCACGCCGGTCTCCGCCGGCGAGGAAGGCGGGCCACTGCGCGAGTTCGAGCAGCGTGCGCCGGCCCTGGGCCCCCTGATCGTCGCGGGCGGCCCCCTGATCGTCGCGGGGACGGCCCGTCGGCGCGTCAGTCGGGTCCGGTCCGGCCGACATCACGGGGTGGAGCGGTGCGGTCATCCGGGCCGGCAGCCCGGGTCGACGCGCCGTAACGACGACACCGCCGACGGGCATCGGCGCGGCCACTGCGAACAACGCCCGCTCGAGTTCACCTTCGCACGGCGTGAACGGCCGTGCCGCGACCCGGTCGTGCAGGAGCTCGGCGACGGGCATGAGCTGCTCTGGCCGGTCGGTGCAGGCGACCACGTCGTCGATCAGCTCGGCGAGGGCGACGTGCCCGGCACGCAGCAGCGGCGTGCGCTCGTGCGGGGCCACCGGCAGGCGCGCAAGGGAGCCAAGCCCGATGAGCCGTGGGCGCCCCTCGCCGTCGAGCTGCACGTCGCCGGCCGTGAGCCTCGTGTGCACGAAGCCGAGTCGGGCGAGCTCGCCCATGGCGACCACGATCGGCGCGAGGATCGTGACCGCCTCGCCGGCTGCCAGCCGGCGTTCGGCGAGCAGGCGTGCCAGCGACGGCCCGCTGAGCCGCTCGACCGCCAGCGCGCAACGCCCGTCGTCGAGGGTCGCGACGTCGAAGAGTTCGGGCAGCGACCCCGAGGCATCCGTCGACATCGCCTCGATCTCGACCGCGAGCGCCGCACCGGAAGCTGCCGCGTCGTAGACCCGCACGACCACGAGCGGCGAGGGCTCGTCGGGTGCGGTCTCGTACCGTTCGTCGACGGTCGCGAGAAAGACGTCGGCACGCTCGCCCGAGGCGATGCGCCGCAGCAGCCGATAGCCGGCGAGCGTCGCCTCCGTCGGGGTCGACCGCACGGGAGCCGGTTCGGCGTCTGGGACTCGTCTGCCATGTCGCACCATTCGGCCAGCGTGCTGCGCCGGAGCGGCCGACGAGAGCGGTCGCCCGCCGATTGTGGACGATCGCGCACGTCGGCCGACTGTGGAGGACGAGTGACCTAGGCTGGATCCCATGCTCGACATCGTCGTCACGGGGCTAAGCGCCAACTCCGTGCCGTACATCGAAGGTCTCGACCTTCAGCGCGCCGTCCATCGCGCGGTCGTCGCGGGCGAACGCCCCGACACCGTCCTCCTGCTGGAGCACCCCTCGGTCTACACCGCCGGAAAGCGCACTGCGCCCGACGAGCGGCCGACCGACGGAACCCCCGTCATCGACGTCGACCGCGGTGGCAAGATCACCTGGCACGGCCCCGGCCAACTCGTCGGGTACCCGATCCTGCGTCTGCCCGAACCCATCGACGTCGTCGGCTACGTGCGACGACTCGAGGGCATCCTCATCGACGTGCTCGCCGGCCTCCGGCTCGAGTCCCGTCGTGTCGACGGCAGATCGGGTGTCTGGGTCGGCGCGCCCGGCCGGGAGAACAAGATCGCCGCCATCGGCATCAGGGTCGAGAGCGGCGTCACGATGCACGGCTTCGCCCTCAACGCGAGCAACGAGCTCGACGCCTACGACCGCATCGTCGCGTGCGGCATCCGCGACGCGGGAGTCACCACGATCAGCCGCGAACTGGGTCGCACCGTGACCCCGGCAGATCTCGTCGAAGCCGTGTCAGCGCGGTTCCGCGCCGAGGCGGCGATCGCCGCGTGAGCACGATTCCCGAGGGGCGCAGGATGCTGCGCCTCGAAGTCCGCAACGCCCAGACGCCGATCGAACGCAAGCCCGAGTGGATCAAGACGCGTGCGAAGATGGGCCCCGAATACCGGGCGCTCCAGTCGCTCGTGAAGAGCGAAGAGCTGCACACCGTCTGCCAGGAGGCCGGCTGCCCGAACATCTACGAGTGCTGGGAGGACCGCGAGGCGACCTTCCTCATCGGCGGCGCGCAGTGCACGCGCCGCTGCGACTTCTGCCAGATCGACACCGGCAAGCCGGCCGACTACGACGCCGACGAGCCTCGCCGCGTCGGCGAATCGGTCGTGAAGATGCAACTGCGCTATTCGACCGTCACGGGTGTCGCCCGCGACGATCTGCCCGACGGCGGCGCGTGGCTCTACGCCGAGACGATCCGCCAGATCCACGCCCAGTCGCCCGGCACCGGCGTCGAGATCCTGGTTCCCGACTTCAACGGCGAACCCGAGCTGCTGCAGCAGGTCTTCGGCGCGAGACCCGAGGTCTTCGCGCACAACGTCGAGACGGTGCCGCGCATCTTCAAGCGCATCCGCCCCGCATTCCGCTACGAGCGCTCGCTCGACGTGATCACGCAGGGCCGCGACGCCGGGCTCATCACGAAGTCGAACCTCATCCTCGGCATGGGCGAGGAGCGGGCCGAGATCTCGCAGGCCCTGCACGACCTGCACGACGCCGGCACCGACATCATCACGGTCACGCAGTACCTGCGGCCGAGCCCGCGTCATCTGCCGGTCGCGCGCTGGGTGCGGCCCGAGGAGTTCGTCGACATCAAAGAGGAGGCTGAGTCGATCGGCTTCCTCGGCGTGCTCGCCGGTCCGCTCGTGCGCTCGTCGTACCGTGCGGGCCGGCTCTGGGCGCAGTCGATGCACGCGAAGGGGCGGCAGCTGCCCGTTGAGCTCGCCCACCTCGCCGACACTTCGCTCGGCTTCGCGCAGGCCGTCGGCTGACGGGCTCGCGTCGTCTCGGGCCGCGAGCGCACGCGGTCCGAGACGACGCTCCGCGCCGGTATCCTTGAGACCATGGCACGCACCAAGGACGCATCGAAGGCTCCGAAAGAGCCCGGCCGCTTGAAGCAGATGTGGCAGGTCTTCCAGATGACCCGCCGCTACGACTCCACCGCGCAGTGGTTGATGCTCCTCGGGTTCCTCGCCCCGGTGCTGGTGGGCCTCGGTCTGGCGCTCTGGCTCGGCGAGGGCAACGGCTTCACGATCGCGCTCTGGGTCGTCGCGGGTGTGCTCGCGGGTCTGCTCATCGCCCTCGTGATCCTCGGTCGTCGTGCCGAGCGGGCCGCGTACTCCCAGATCGAGGGCCAACCAGGTGCCGTCGGCGCCGTGCTCCGCAGTGGTCTGCGCGGCGGCTGGGTGGGCAATGAGATGCCCGTCGCCGTGAACGGCAAGACGCAGGACGCCGTCTACCGTGCCGTCGGCCGCGGCGGCGTCGCCCTCATCAGCGAGGGCCCCGTTTCGCGCACGAAGCGCATGCTCGACGACGAGCAGCGCAAGGTCACACGCATTCTGCCGAACGTTCCCATCACGCTCATCTCGGTGGGAGACGACGAGGGCTCGATCGCACTGCACAAGCTGCCGTCGGCGCTGCGCAAGACGACGAAGGCGCTCACGAAGCCCGAGGTGCTCGCCGTCTCGAACCGTCTCAACTCGCTGCAGAACTCCCTGCCGATCCCCAAGGGCATCGACCCGATGAAGGCTCGGCCCCAGCGCGGCAAGATGCGCTGACCCGAACCAGGATCAGTGGCGGACGAGATCAGTAGCGGATCAGCACCGTGCCGGCGATCTTGTCGTGGAAGCCGCGCTGGTCGGAGTCCCAGACGAGTGCGGGCACGACGATCAACAGCAGAGCGGTGCGCACAACGGGCCGCCAGGCGCCCACCCATCCGCCGTCGAGCGGAATGACCCGCATGCCGAGCAGGCGGTGCCCGATGCTGCCCCCGATGGTCGGGATGAACACGATCTGCAGCAGACCGAACACGAGCGGCGTGACCCACGTGTACGCGACGGACTCGTAGGGCGTGAAGAGCAGCGAGATGAGCATCGCGCTCGCCCAGTCGACCGCGAGTGCGGCGAGACGCCGACCGGCCCGGGCGACCGAACCCCGCCCCTCGCGCGGCAGCCCGAGGCGCTCACCGGGCCACCGGCTCGGTTCGAGGTCTCCGAAGGTCTGGGGTTTCGCGTCTGGCACCACACGAGTCTACCGAGCCGTGTTGGGCGTAACATGGCCGAAACATTCCGGTCACGGCAGGGAAACGGCGCCGGGTTAGCCTCACTCACGGCCGTGAAAAGCCCGTCCGGCCCTAGATCCTCTTGGAGACTGCGCAAACATGTTCCGCGATTCGTCCGAAGTTCTCAAGTTCATCACCGACACGGATGTCAAGTTCCTCGACATCCGCTTCACCGATCTTCCGGGCGTGCAGCAGCACTTCAACATCCCGGCCTCCACCGTCGATGAAGAGTTCTTCACCGTCGGCCAGCTGTTCGACGGCTCCTCGATCCGCGGCTTCGCGAACATCCACGAGTCCGACATGCAGCTCATCCCCGATGTGACGACCGCGTACATCGACCAGTTCCGTGCCGAGCGCACCCTCGTCATGGTCTTCGACATCTACAACCCGCGCAACGGCGAGATCTACTCGAAGGACCCCCGCCAGGTCGCGAAGAAGGCCGAGAAGTACCTCGCCTCGACCGGCATCGCCGACACCGCGTACTTCGCCCCCGAGGCCGAGTTCTACATCTTCGACGACGTGCGCTACGAGGTCAACCAGCACTCGAGCTTCTACTCGGTCGACTCCGAAGAGGGCGCCTGGAACAGCGGCCGCAAGGAGGAGGGCGGCAACCTCGCCAACAAGACGCCCTTCAAGGGCGGCTACTTCCCCGTCAGCCCGGTCGACAAGACGGCCGACCTGCGCGACGACATCTCGCTCAAGCTCATCGAGGCGGGTTTCCAGCTCGAGCGTTCGCACCACGAAGTGGGCACCGGCGGACAGCAGGAGATCAACTACCGCTTCGACACGATGGTCGCCGCAGCCGACGACATCCTGAAGTTCAAGTACATCGTGAAGAACACCGCCGATCAGTGGGGCAAGACGGCGACCTTCATGCCGAAGCCGCTCTTCGGCGACAACGGCTCGGGCATGCACACCCACCAGTCGCTCTGGAGCGACGGCAAGCCGCTGTTCTACGACGAGGCCGGCTACGGCGGGCTCTCCGATCTCGCCCGCTGGTACATCGGCGGCCTGCTGAAGCACGCCCCGGCCGTGCTCGCGTTCACCAACCCGAGCGTCAACTCCTTCCGCCGGCTCGTTCCCGGCTTCGAGGCTCCCGTCAATCTCGTGTACTCGGCCGGCAACCGCTCGGCGTGCATCCGAATCCCGATCACAGGCACCAACCCGAAGGCCAAGCGCATCGAGTTCCGCGTGCCCGACGGCGCGAGCAACCCATACCTCGCCTTCGCGGCACAGCTCATGGCAGGCCTCGACGGAATCAAGAACCGCATCGAGCCCCACGAGCCCGTCGACAAAGACCTCTACGAGCTTCCGCCCGAGGAGGCCAAAGCCATCCCGCAGCTGCCGGGTTCGCTCGACGCGGCGCTCGACGCGCTCGAGGCCGACCACGACTTCCTCCTCGAGGGCGGCGTGTTCACCAAGGAGCTCATCGAGACCTGGATCGACTACAAGCGCGAGAAGGAGCTGAAGCCCCTCGCTCAGCGCCCACACCCGTTCGAGTTCGAGCTCTACTACGGCGTCTGACCCTGCAGCCCCCTCTGCAGCCGCCAAGATCCGGGCCTGCATCCCCCGTGCAGTCGTGAGATCCCGGCCCTGATGGGCCCGCACCGCTTCGGCGGGGCGGGCCCATCTCGCGTTCAGCCCGAGGTCGGCTCGCGTCGGGGCTCGACGCCGTAGAAGCCACGGTCGAAGACGGCGCGTGCCCGGCGCGTGACGTGCAGGTAGTCCTGCTCGAGTTGTGTGGCCGAGCCGGGCGGGTAGCCCATGATGCGGGCGACGCCCTCGAGCTGCGAGCGTTCGACGGGCAGCACGTCGGTCGTGCGGTCGAGCCAGAGCGTCAGTGCCGACCGGGCCCGCGACGCGAAGACCCACGCCGCCCGCAGCGTCTCGGCATCGGATGCCTCGACGAGACCGTGCTCGACGGCCGCCGCGAGGGCGTCGAGGGTCGAGGTCGTGCGCAGCGCCGGCACTGCGGCGGCGTGCTGCAGCTGGATGAGCTGCACGAACCACTCCACGTCCGAGAGCGAACCCCTCCCGAGCTTCAGGTGCCGGGTCGGGTCGGCGCCCTGCGGCAGCCGCTCGTTCTCGACGCGGGCCTTGATGCGCTTGACCTCGCGCACGTCGCGCTCGCTGATCGCCTCGGGGTAGCGCACGGTGTCGGCGAGCCGGGTGAAATCGTCGACGAGCGCCCGGTCGCCGGCGACGCCGCGGGCGCGCAGCAGCGCCTGTGCCTCCCACGTCAGCGACCATCTCGCATAGTAGGCGCGGTAGGCGTCGAGCGACCGGGCGACCACGCCGTTGCGCCCCTCGGGCCGCAGGTCGGCGTCGAGGTCGAACGGCAGGCGCGCGTCTTCGCTGAGTCGCACCAGTTCGGCCACGATGCGCAGAGCCCGCGAATGGGCGGCGTCGGCCGCGGCATCCGCGACCCGGTAGACGTAGATGATGTCAGCGTCGGAACCGATGCCGAGTTCGCGACCACCGAAGCGGCCCATGCCGATCACCGCGAACTCGATACCGTCGGGTTCGCCGCCGCGGATGGCGGCGACGAGGGCGGCGATGTGGTTCTCGGTGACGTCGCTCAAGGCGTGGCCGAGTTCTTCGACCGTGCAGACGTCGAGGATGCCGGACAGCGCGAGCCGCAGCACCTCGCGGCGACGGATGGCGCGGAAGATCTTGGCAGCGACGTCGGGCTGCTCATGGCGGGCGAGCACCGCACGGGTCTCGTCTTCGAGGGCGGCGAGACTGCGCGGGCGCAGTTCGTCGAGGTCTTCGAGCCACGCCACCGACTCGGGGCTGCGTTCGAGCAGTTCGGCGGCGAAACGCGAGCCCGAGAGCACCCGGGTGAGCCGCAGTGCCGCATCGGAGGAGTCGCGGAGCAACCGCAGGTACCAGTGCGTGGTGCCGAGCGTGTCGCTGAGCCGCCGGAACGAGAGCAGCCCGAAGTCGGGATCGGTGCCGTCGGCGAACCATGAGATGAGCACGGGCATGAGGGTGCGCTGGATCTGCGCACGGCGTGAGACGCCGGCCGTCAGCGCCGCGATGTGGGCGAGGGCGCCGCGCGGGTCGCGGAACCCGATCGCCGCGAGGCGCGCTCCGGCCTGCTCGGTCGTGAGGCCGAGCCCCGACGCCGGCAGTGCCGCGACCGCCGACAGCAGCGGCCGGTAGAAGAGCCGCTCGTGCAGACCGCGCACCCGTTGCCGCGTGCCCTGCCAGACGGCCGTGAGTTCGTTCGCCGTACGGCCGAGACCCGAGGCGCGTGCCAGCACGCGCAGCCGGTGCTCGTCGCGCGGCATGAGGTGCGTGCGGCGCAACCTCTCGAGCTGCACCCGATGCTCGAGCACGCGCAGTACCCGGTAGTCGCGCGCGAACTCGGCCGCCTCCTCGCGGCCGACGTAGCCGAGTTCGGCGAGGGCGGCGAGTGCCGGCAGCGTGCCGCGCTGGTGGATGCCGTCGTCGGAGGCTCCGTGCACGAGTTGCAGCAGCTGCACGGTGAATTCGATGTCGCGGATGCCTCCTGGCCCGAGCTTGATCTGCACGTCGATCTCGTCGGCGGGAATGTGATCGGTGACGCGTTCGCGCATCGCCTGCACGGATTCGACGAAGCCCTCGCGGCTCGAACTCGACCACACCTTGGGCGCGACGCCGTCGCAGTATCGGCCGCCGAGCTCGAGGTCGCCGGCGAGCTGGCGCGCCTTCAGCAGCGCCTGGAACTCCCAGCTCTTGGCCCACCGGTCGTAATACTGCAGATGCGACTCGAGGGTGCGCACGAGTGCGCCGTCCTTGCCCTCGGGGCGGAGGTTCGGGTCCACCTCCCAGAGGGGCGGCTCGATGCCGGGCTCGCCGATGATGCGCATCGTCAGCATCGCGAGCCGGGTCGCGATCTCGAGTGCGCGAGGTGTGGCGACGACCTCTTCGTCGGCCGATTCGGCGACGAAGATGACGTCGACGTCGCTCACGTAGTTGAGCTCGCGAGCACCGGCCTTGCCCATGCCGATGATCGCGAGCCGGGTCGCCTCGACCTCGGCCGCCGGATAACGGCCGGGTGCGGCGGGCTCCCCGGGCAGGCGCCCGGCGACGCGGCGAGCTGCCGCGAGGGCGGCATCGAGCGTGGCACCGGCGAGATCGGCGAGCCCGGCGGCGACGACGTCGACCACGTCGACGGCGTCCGCTCGGGTGAGGTCGTACACCGCGACATCCGCCAGCAATCGTCGGTAGCGGATGCGAATCGCGCGCGCGGCCGCCTCGGCGAGCTCGGCGGGAGCGGTCGCTGCGACGTCGTCGAGTGCGGCGAGCATCGATGCACGCGCCTCGGCGACGGTGGGCGGCGCCTCCGGCACCTGCGCGAACATCGAGAGCTCAGAGGGATGCCGCAGCAGGAAGTCAGCGAACCCACGGGACGCCCCGACGAGTCGCACCAGACGCGCCGCGGCCTGCTCATGTTCGAGCACACCCGTGATCTCGGCCGGCGCCTGTTCGTGCAGACGCGTGACGAACGCGAGCGCGTCGTCGGGGTCGGCGGCCTGGGCGAACACCTCGAGCAGCACCTCGACGTCGATGCCGGTGTCGGCGGACAACGACTCGAGCGACGCCCCGGCGACCCCGAGATCGGCGAAGCCCGCACGAGCGACTCTTCCGAGGGTGGGGGCCCGACGAGACATCCGCTGCGTCAGAGGATCTCGAGGTTGCGCTGCAGTTCGAACGGCGTGACCTGCGAGCGGTAGTCGCGCCACTCGGCGCGCTTGTTCGCGAGCACGTAGGTGAAGACCTGCTCGCCGAGCGTCTCGGCGACGAGCTCGGACTCCTCCATGAACTGGATCGCGTGGTCGAGGCTCGCCGGCAGCGGGTCGTAGCCGAGCGCACGTCGCTCACGGTCGGTCAGTGCCCACACGTCGTCTTCGGCCTCGGGCGGCAGTTCGTACCCCTCTTCGATGCCCTTCATGCCGGCCGCGAGCAGCAGCGAGAAGGCGAGGTAGGGGTTGGCCGCCGAGTCGATCGCGCGGTACTCGACGCGGGCACTCTGACCCTTGTTGGGCTTGTAGAGCGGCACTCGCACGAGGGCCGACCGGTTGTTGTGGCCCCAGCAGACGAAACTGGGTGCCTCGTCGCCGCCCCAGAGGCGCTTGTACGAGTTCACGAACTGGTTCGTCACCGCCGAGATCTCGGCCGAGTGGTGCAGGAGGCCGGCGATGAACTGACGCCCGATCTTCGACAACTGGTACTGCGCGCCCGGCTCGTAGAACGCGTTGGCGTCGCCCTCGAACAGCGAGAGGTGCGTGTGCATGCCCGAACCCGGGTACTGCGAGAAGGGCTTCGGCATGAAGGTGGCGTAGACGCCCTGCTCGATCGCGACCTCTTTGATGACGGTGCGGAACGTCATGATGTTGTCGGCCGTGGTGAGCGCGTCGGCGTAGCGAAGGTCGATCTCGTTCTGGCCGGGGCCCGCCTCGTGGTGGCTGAACTCGACCGAGATGCCGAGGTCTTCGAGCATGCGCACCGAACGACGACGGAAGTCGTGGGCGGTGCCGCCCGGCACATTGTCGAAGTACCCAGCCGAGTCGACGGGCTGCGGACCCTCGGGGCCGTACTTCGACGACTTCAGCAGGTAGAACTCGATCTCGGGGTGCGTGTAGAACGTGAATCCGCGATCGGCCGCGCGCGCGAGCGTGCGCTTCAGCACGTTGCGCGGGTCGGAGACCGCCGGCTCGCCGTCGGGCGTCGTGATGTCGCAGAACATGCGTGCGGTCGGGTCGATGTCGCCGCGCCACGGCAACGTCTGGAACGTGGTCGGGTCGGGGTAGGCGAGCAGATCGGACTCGAAGGTGCGGCTCAGCCCCTCGATCGCCGAGCCGTCGAAGCCGATGCCCTCGGTGAACGCGCCCTCGACCTCGGCGGGCGCGATCGCCACCGATTTCAAGGTGCCGACCACGTCGGTGAACCAGAGTCTGACGAACTTGACCCCTCGCTCCTCGATCGTGCGAAGAACGAAGTCGCGCTGCTTATCCATCCACACCCTCTCTCGCACCTCTCAGCGTACTGGCTCAGGGCGCGCCGACGCGGCCGGTGACGCATGCCTCGTGTGCCAGACTTGGCGCATGTCAGGCGAGCCCCAGAACGCAGCATCCGACACGTCGACCGGCACCGAGCTGAACCCCTACGGGGGCGCCGCCGCGACCGGGGGGCCGAAGCGCGTGCGAACCCGGCACTTCCAGAACGCCAAGCGCGACGGCATCAAGATCACCGGCCTCACGAGCTACGACCAGTTGACGGCGCGCATCTTCGACGAGGCGGGCATCGACTTCCTGCTCGTCGGCGACTCGGCCGGTAACAACGTGTTCGGCTACGAGACCACGCTCGCGGTGACGGTCGACGAGCTGATCCCCCTCACGCGTGCGGTCGCCGGCGCAGTCAAACGCGCCTTCGTCATCGCCGACATGCCGTTCGGTTCCTACGAGAACGGCCCCGAAGACGCCCTGCACACCGCGGTTCGCTTCATGAAAGAGACGGGGGCGCACGCCGTCAAGCTCGAGGGCGGAGAGCGCAGCCACAAGCAGATCCGGCGCATCGTCGGCGCCGGCATCCCCGTGATGGCCCACATCGGCTACACGCCGCAGAGCGAGCACGGCCTCGGCGGCCACGTGATCCAGGGGCGCGGCGAGGGCGTCAAGCGGTTGCTCGCCGACGCGAAGGCGGTGCAGGATGCGGGCGCGTTCGCCGTCGTGCTCGAGATGGTGCCGGCGGATGCCGCGCGGCAGGTCACCGAACTCCTCGACATCCCGACCATCAGCGTCGGAGCCGGGCCGCACACCGACGGTCAACTGCTCGTCTGGACGGACTGGGCCGGCCTCACGGTCGGCCGGGTGCCGAAGTTCGTAAAGCAGTACGCCGACCTCGCCGGCACGCTGAGCGCCGCCGCGAAAGAGTGGCGCACCGACGTCGAAGCCGGTGTGTACCCCAACTCCGAGCACTCGTACGAGTAGCTCAGTCGTCGGAGCAGCTCAGTCGTCGGCCGCGTCTTCTTCGGCCCATTTCGCGCTGTTCTCGCGCAGGATCTCGAGCGCCCGCTCGGCCTCGGCGCGGGTCTCGAAGGGCCCGACCCGGTCGACCGACGGCGACACGAATCCCTGCTCCACCTCACCGGTGTTCAGGTTGTACCAGAACATGTGCTCGACATCCTCGGCCATAGGCTGATCCTATGCCAAAGGACGCCTCAGGCCACCTGATCCCCGGCCGTCTCTCGCCGCTTCGAGCGGTGCCGGCCGACATTCCGCGACCCGAATACGTCGGCAAGCGGGCGCCCGCGCCGTACGACGGCGGCGACTCGTACACGCCCGACGAGATCGAGCGGATCCGAGCGGCCGGGCGTGTCGCCGCCGGTGCGATCGACGCGGCGGCCGCCGCGATCCGGCCGGGCGTCACGACCGACGAGCTCGATCGCATCGCGCACGAGTTCGTCGTCTCCCACGGCGCGTACCCGTCGACGCTCGGTTACCGAGGATTTCCGAAGTCGTCGTGCACCTCGGTGAACGAGGTCATCTGCCACGGCATCCCCGACGACACCGTGCTCGCCGACGGCGACCTCGTCAACATCGACGTCACCGCGTATCTCGACGGCTACCACGGCGACCTGAACCACACCTTCGTCGTCGGTGAGGCGAGCGAGGCGGCCACGCAACTCGTCGAGCGCACGCGGGAGGCGCTGCGCCGCGGCATCCGCGCCGTCGCCCCCGGCCGTCGAGTCAACGTGATCGGCCGCGCGATCGAGGCCTACGCGAAGCGCTTCGGCTACGGCGTCGTGCGCGACTACACGGGCCACGGCGTCGGGCGCGCATTCCACTCCGGGCTCATCATCCCCCACTACGACGCGCCCGAGTTCGACACCGTCATGGAGCCCGGCATGGTGTTCACGATCGAGCCCATGCTCACGCTCGGCGGCGGCATCGAGTGGGATGTCTGGGCCGACGACTGGACCGTCGTGACGCGTGATCGCTCACTGACCGCCCAGTTCGAGCACACACTCGTCGTCACCGGGCACGGCGCCGAGATCCTGACACTTCCCTGAACGCCGCCCGAACGGGCCGCGATAGTCTGGCGCCCATGGCGACACAGCACGCGATCGGCATCGACATCGGCGGCACGGGCATCAAGGGCGCGGTCGTCGACCTCGACACGGGCGATCTCGTCTCCGAACGGCGCAAGGTGGCGACGCCCGAGGGCGGCCGCCCGTCCGACATCCTGGCCGCGACGAGAGAACTGCTCGCCGGCCTCTCCGACGAGTTCGGCGATGCGCTTCCCCTCGGCGTCTGCTTCCCGGCGGTCGTCAAACACGGGCGCACGCTGTCGGCCGCCAACATCTCGAAGGAGTGGATCGGCCTGCCTGCCGAACAGCTCTTCGAAGACGCCTTCGGTCGCGAGATCCACTTCATCAACGATGCGGATGCCGCCGGCTACGCCGAGTCGCGGTACGGCGCCGCGGTCGGCGCCGAGGGCCTCGTCATCCTGACGACGCTCGGCACCGGCATCGGCTCGGCGTTCCTCTACGACGGCGTGCTCGTGCCCAACACCGAGCTCGGGCACATGGAGGTCGACGGCACGGCCGCCGAGAAGCGGGCGGCGTACTCGGCGATGGAACGCGAATCGCTCGACTGGGCGACGTGGGCCGCGCGATTGCAGCGGTTCTACACCGAGCTCGAGTTCTTGTTCTCTCCCGACCTGTTCGTCGTCGGCGGCGGCGTGTCGAAGCTCCACACCGAATTCCTGCCGCTGCTCGAGCTGAAGACGCCGATCGTGCCCGCGGTGCACCGCAACAACGCCGGGATCCTCGGAGCTGCGTCGCTCGCGGTGCACTAACTCGGGTTCGACGGCTTGGTCGCAGCGGCCAGGTCGACGCAGACGACTCCCTCATTGCCGTCCTGGTCGGCGATCACCGTGAGCGAGGGCGCGTTGCTGTCATCGACGACGGTCCCGCCCGCCGCAACGGCCGCAGCGATCCGTTGTTCGGCCACCTCTGGTGCCACGTAGACCTCGAGGTGGAACCGCTGACGCGGGGTCCCGCTCTCGTCTGCGTCGCCGAACCACAGGTTCGGGACCCGCCCCGTGGCGTCCCTGACCTCGTCGCTCGGGGAACCTCGCCCCTGCGACTCGGCGCTGCCGGTCAGAAGGGCGGCCCACACCGGGGCGATGGTCGCGGAGCGGGCCGTGTCGAGACCGAGCTCGGTCTCGCTGACCGACGCCGGGTCGGCGGCGAGCCCGTGTTCGGCGGCGATCTCGGTGATCCGTCGGGCGAGATCGACGTCTCGCTGCGTCACCCATTCGACGACGTACTCGGTGCCGTCGTCGTCGCGGTAGACGGCGTCGTCGCTGACCGACTCGAGATCGACGAACCCGTTGCCGATCGACACTCGCGGGTGGTGGCCGAGCTCGTCGCCCGCCGCGCCCACCGAGAGGACGAACCGCGCCCCGGTGCCGAAGTCATCGACCAGGTATCGGGCGTGAAGCCCCTGGGCGAGCTTGCGCCAGTCGGTCAGATCCGCCTCGGCGATCTGCTCGCCCTTCAGCATGTCCATGGACGCGGAGTCTAATCCTTGTCGGGCGCGGCGGCATCACAGATGCAAAGTGCCGAAGGGTGCGAATGGGCCGGCTGATACGCCGGGTTCTGTTCACCGGGCGCTTGCGCGACACCGGCTGGACGGCCATCTCTCTCGGAGCTGCGTTGCCGCAGCCCTCCAGCGGTCTACCCGGGAACGGGACGGGCAGCCCCATCGTTCCCTGTCTGACCTTGCTCCGGACGAGGTTTACCGAGCCGACCGCGTCACCGCGGCCGCTGGTGGGCTCTTACCCCACCGTTTCACCCTTACCCGATGCTTGCACACCGGGCGGTCTGCTTTCTGTGGCACTGTCTCGCGGGTTGCCCCGGGTGGGAGTTACCCACCGTCCTGCCCTGTGGAGCCCGGACGTTCCTCGGCGCACGATCGGAACCGTGCGACGCGACCGTCTTGCCGACCCACTCGCAATGAGAGTCTACCGTTCGCGGGTCAGAGGCCCGACTCGTCGGTGCGCACCAAGATGCGATCGCACTCGGGGCACAGCACGACCTCATCGGGCGCCGAGCGGCGCACAGCCTCGAGGTCGGAACCCGTCAACGTGATGCCGCAACCGCCGCAGGTGCGAGCGCGCAGCAACGCTGCCCCGACTCCCCCGCCGCGCACGCGCCGCTGCTCGTAGAAGGCGAGCAACGGCTCGGCGACGCCCTCGGCGACGACGGCCCGATCGCGTTCGGTCTGCTCGCGTTCGACGCCGAGACCGCCCGCCGCCTCGTCGCGCTCGGCCTCGAGCGCGGCGACCTCGGTGACGATCGCGTCGCGCTGCAGGTCGATGCTCGAGACGGCGACATCGGCTTCCTCGACGCGCTCCATGACCACGAGTTCCTGCTCTTCGAGGTCGTTCAGCCGGCGACGCAGCGAGCCGAGTTCGGCCTCGAGTGCCGCGACATCCTTGACCGATGAAGTGTGCTGCAGACGTTCGCCGTCGCGGGCGATGCGCGCCTCGACGACCGCGACGTCGGACTCGAGCCGCTTGAGCTCGAGTCGTGCGTCTTCGAGCGTGCCGAGGGCTTCGGCGCGCGTGCCGCGCACCGCCTGGTCGCGCGCGGCGAGTTCGGCGAGCGGCGCGGCCTGCGGTAGCGAGCCGAGTCGGTGCGCGAGCTGGGTGAGGCGGGTGTCGAGTGACTGCAGACGCAGCAGCTGTTCTTGTTCGGCGGGGCTGGCCTTCACGTGGTGCTCCTCGTGGGTTCGGGTCGTCGGTGCGGGGCGGATGGAGTGCTGCGAAACGGCGGGGATGCCGTTCACTGCACGATCTGGAAGTCCCAGGGGTCGGTGCGGAGTTCGGAGACGAGCACGGTCAGCTCTGGATGGGCGGCGCGCAACTGCGCCGCCGCGACGTCGAGCCAGAGCCACTCACTGGCCCAGTGCGAGACGTCGATGAGCGCGGGGCCGCCCGTGAGCCTCGCCTGTTCGCGGGCTTCGGACGCCGGATGGTGGCGCAGGTCGGCGGTGATGTACACGTCGGCGGCACGCACGGCCGGGTCGGCCAGCAGCGAGTCGCCCGCACCGCCGCACACCGCGACCGTCTCGACGGGGTCGTCGAACCCGCCGGCCACGCGAACGCCGGTCGCCGTCGGCGGCAGGATGTCTGCGACCGTTCGGGCGAGGCGGCCGACCGTCGTCGGCGCGGGGAGCCGCCCGACCCGGCCGAGACCGAGCGCGCCATCGGGAAAGCGCTCGGTGGACGACGTCTGCGAGGGCGTCGGCGACGGCTGGATGGGCCTCGTCGCAACGAGCCCGAGCCGATCGGCGAGCACCGCCGACGTGCCCGCGGCGACGATGTCGGCGTTGGTGTGCGCCGTGACGAGCGCGCAATCCGCGCGGATCAGGCGGGCGATGAGCGCACCCTTGTACCGGTCTTCGGCGACCGAGGTGACGCCGCGCAGCAGCAGCGGGTGGTGCGCGATGACGAGGTCGGCCCGCTCGGCGAGCGCCTCGTCGATCGTCTCGGCGACGGCGTCGACGGTGAACAGCACCCGGTGCACGTCGGCGGCGGGGTCACCGGCGACCAGGCCGGAGGAGTCCCACGACTCGGCGCCCGCGATCGGCCAGAGACGTTCGATCGTCGTCAGCAGGTCGGCGAGGGTGGCGGTCACCCGCCCAGCCTACCTTCGGAGCCGACGCCGATCAGGTGTCGGCCGGGAACAGGTGCCCCATGCGGTCGCGCTTCGCGCGCAGGTACCCGAGGTTCGACGGGCCGGCGCCCGTCACGAGCGGCACGCGCTCGACGACGTCGATGCCGTGCGCGGTCAGCTGCGCGATCTTGTCGGGGTTGTTCGTGAGCAGGCGCACCGAGTGCAGGCCGAGGTCGTCGAGGATCGCCGCGGCCGCCGTGTACTCGCGATCGTCGCCGGGAAGTCCGAGGGCGAGGTTCGCGTCGAGCGTGTCGAGCCCCGACTGCTGCAGGCGGTACGCCTTGAGCTTGGCGATGAGACCGATGCCGCGGCCCTCGTGGCCGCGCAGATAGACGACGACTCCCCCGTTCGCGATGCGCTCGAGGGCGATGTCGAGCTGCGGACCGCACTCGCACTTCTCAGACGAGAACGCCTCACCGGTGAGGCATTCCGAGTGCACCCGCACGAGCGCGCCCTCGGTCAGCTCGGCCATCGAGACGATCGCGAGGTGCTCGGCGCCCGTGACGAGGTCGCGGTAGGCACGGAAGCGGAAGCGTCCGTGGGCGGTCGGTATCTCGGTCTCCACCTCGAAGGCGACGCGATCCGCGATCGCGTGCGCGACCTCACGAGTGTGCTCGGGCTGCAGCAGCATCCGTCATCGCCTTTCGAATCGTGCGGTCTCGAGCGCCGACGCGACGGTCGCGACGAGTTGTTCGCCGGATGCGCGGAACTTGGCGACGCCCTCGCGTTCGAGCGTCGCGGTGACGTCGTCGTACGAGACGCCGAGGTCGGCGAGGCCCGCGAGCACGGCGCGCGACTCGTCGGCGGTGCCCGTCACCGTGTCGCCGTGGATGTCGCCGTGATCGAAGACGGCCTCGAGCGTCTTCTCGGGCATCGTGTTGACGACGTCGCGCGCGACGAGTTCTTCGACGTACCTCGTGTCGGGCAGCGCGGGGTCTTTCACGCCGGTCGACGCCCAGAGCGGCCGCTGCACGTTCGCGCCGAGTGCGACGAGTCGCTGCGCTCGATCGCTCGCGAACGCGCGCGTGAAGATGTCGTAGGCGAGCCGCGCGTTCGCGATGCCGGCGCGGCTTCGCAGCGCGTGCGCCGCCGGTGAACCGATCTCGTCGAGCCGGCGATCGACCTCGGTGTCGACCCGGGAGACGAAGAACGACGCGACCGATCGGATGCCGCGGAGGTCGATGTCGGCGTCGTGCGCGCGCTCGAGGCCCGTGAGGTAGGCGTCGATCACCGCCTCGTAGCGTTCCAGGCTGAAGATCAGGGTGACGTTGACGCTGATGCCGAGTGCGATCGACGCCGTGATGGCCGTGACCCCCTCGGCGGTCGCTGGGATCTTCACGAACACGTTCGGGCGGGCGATGTGCTCGGCGAGGGCTCGCGCCTCGACGAGCGTCGCGAGCGTGTCGTGCGCGGCATCGGCGCCGACCTCGATCGAGACCCAGCCGTCGACGCCGCCGCTCGCATCGTGCACCGTCCGCAGGATGTCGGCCGCCTTCGACACGTCGTCGGTCGTGAGTTCGAAGACGACCTCCGCCACCGACTGGTTGCCTTCGGCGAGGGACGCGATCTGCTCGTCGTAGGCGTCGCTGCCGCTCACCGCGGCGGCGAAGATCGTGGGGTTCGTCGTGACCCCGACGACATCGCGCTCGGCGATGAGGCGTTGCAGGTCGCCGCTCAGGATGCGGTCGCGCGACAGGTCGTCGAGCCAGATGCTGACGCCGGCGGCGGAGAGCGCCGCCGTCGGCGAGACCGCAGCCGGAGAATTCGTCGAAGACGTCGTCTGGGATGTCGCGGGGTTCACAGCTCCTCCAAGGGCACACTCGTATCGGCCAGTCGCAGCGGATCGACCTGGTTGCCGCGCCGGATGACGCCCTGCACGGCCTCGTTGACGTCCCACACGTTGACGTTCATGCCCGCGACGACCCGGCCCTCGGCCACCCAGAACGAGACGAACTCGCGTGCCGCTCGATCGCCGCGATAGACGATCTCGGCGCCGCGGGTGAGCGGGCCGAAGCCCGAGTACTCCATGCCGAGGTCGTACTGGTCGGTGTAGAAGTAGGGGATGTCGTCGTAGGAGACGCTCTGGCCCAGCATCGATCGAGCGGCGGCCGCACCGCCGTGCAGCGCGTTGGCCCAGTGCTCGCTGCGCAGCCGCATGCCGGCCAGCGGGTGGTAGGCCTCGGCGATGTCGCCGGCGGCGTAGACGTTCGACACGTCGGTGCGGAGCGCGGCATCGGTCAGCACTCCGGAGCCGATCGCGGCGCCGGCGCTGCGAGCGAGGTCGAGGTTCGGAATCGCGCCCACTCCGATCAGCACGAGGTCGGCGGCGAAGAGTTCACCGCTGTCGAGCCGCACGCCGGAGACCCGGCCGGCCGCCCCCGTGATCTCGGAGACGACGACCGACGGCCGCAGGTCGACACCGTGCTCGACGTGCATCTCGGCGAACACGGCGCCGAGCTCGTCGCCGAGCGCGTTCGCGAGCGGAATGGGGTCTCGTTCGAGCACGGTCACCTCGTTGCCGAGGGTTCGGGCGGTTGCGGCGACCTCCATGCCGATCCAGCCGGAGCCGATCAGCACGAGGCGCTTGCCCCCCTGCGCGAGTTCGGCGTGCAGCGCCTCGGAGTCGTCGATGGTGCGGAGCGTCTGCACGCCCTGCAGTTCGGCGCCGGGAATCGTCAGTCGGCGCGCGGTCGACCCCGTCGCGAGCAGCAGCGCGTCGTAGGCGATCGAGTCGCCGGCATCGGTCTGCACGCGCTGGGTGCCCGGGTCGAGCGCAACGACGGTCGTGTCGAGACGAAGGTCGATCTCGTGGCGTCGGTACCACTCGGGCGTCTCGACGAACACCGTGTCGCGCTCGACGGTGCCCGCGAGGTAGTCCTTCGAGAGCGGCGGTCTGATGTACGGATGGTGCGCCTCGGCGCCGATCAGGCGGATGGCGCCGTCGAAGCCCTCTTCACGAAGGGTCTTGGCCGCCGTGGCGCCCGTGAGGCCGGCCCCGACGATGACGAACTCCGATGCACTGCCCACGACGACCATCCATCTCCGGTGCTCGGCTACGCACCTCTCGACTCCGACTGTACGAGCGGAACATTCTTAAGTCAATGAATCTTGTTTTAGATCGACATCTTTCATCAAGAAATCTCTTTTTAGAGATAGGATGTCGCGCATGGACGCCTCAGCACGCCACGACGACCTCGTGGCCGTCGCCTCGATCGCGGACCCGCAACGGCGGGCTCTGCTCGAGTTCGTTGCGCAGCATCCAGACCCCGTCGGGCGCGACGAGGCCGCCGCCGCACTCGGCATGGCGCGCGGCACCGCGGCGTTCCACCTCGACCGCCTCGTCGAAGCGGGGCTCCTCGTGACCGAGTTCCAGCGCCGCAACGGGCGCTCGGGTCCCGGCGCCGGGCGCCCAGCGAAGCTCTACAGCCCCGCGGCCGGCGAGATCTCGGTGTCGGTGCCCGAGCGGCGCTACGACGTCGCCGCCGAGCTGCTGAGCCGCGCCGTCGAGGAGTCGGATCGCACCGGAGAACCCATCCGCCCGACGCTCGAACGCGTCGCGACCGACCTCGGCCGCGCGCTCGGTTCGGCCTCCGACTCGATGCGCGACGTGCTGCAACGGCTCGGCTACGAACCGGTCGACGACGGTGCCGGCGGCATGCTGCTCACGAACTGCCCGTTCCACCGGGTGGCGCAGAACCACACCTCGACGATCTGCGGTGCGAACGCGGCGCTGCTGCAGGGCGCGGTCGAGGGCGTCGACGAGCACGAGCGAAGCGCCGTGCTCGAGCCTCGCGCGGGGTACTGCTGCGTGCACCTCGCGGCGAACCGGCTGCCTGCCGAATGAGAGAACGAACGGTGGGCCCTGCCGGGCTCGAACCGACGACATCCACGGTGTAAACGTGGCGCTCTACCAACTGAGCTAAAGGCCCGCGACCGCGCGCGGCGCACCGCAATGCTATCGCGGGCTGCCTAGACTCACGGCCATGGAGCCGATGCAGCAGCATCCGAGTCGCAGCACCCCGACCGAACATCGATGGCCGTCCGTCATCGCCCTCGCCGTCGCACTCACCCTGTATGCGGCGCTGCCGAACGAGTTCCTCGGGCCCGAGCGGTTCATCGTCGTCATCTTCGGGGTGGCACTGCTCGTGCCCCTCGTGATCACGAACCCGCACCGACTCACCCATCGATCGACCTTCACGAAGTGGGTCTCGATCGTGCTCGCCGGCGGGCTGGTGCTCGCCAACCAGGCCACGATCGTGCTGCTCGTGATCGCGCTCGCCCTCGACGGCGTGAACGATGCGCACGGACTGCTCCTCGCCGCCGTGCAGGTCTGGGTCGTGAACGTCATCGGGTTCACGCTGCTCTACTGGGAACTCGACCGGGGCGGCCCCGTCACCCGTGCGATGGCGGCACGCGACGAGCTGCCGCCCGCCGACTTCCGTTTTCCGCAGGACGAAGACGACGACGCGGTCGCCGAGGTCGCCGCGCGGTCATCGGCGGTTCGCGACTGGATGCCTCGGTTCGTCGACTACTTCTACACCGCGCTCTCGAACTCGATGGCCTTCAGTGCGACCGATGCGATGCCGCTGTCGCCGCGGTTCAAACTGCTCATGGCATTGCAGGCGTTCGGCGGGTTCGTCATCCTCGCGCTCGTGATCGCCCGTTCGGTCAACATCCTCGCCTGACCTCGGCTCAGAGTGCGGCGAGCGCCTCACGGTACTGGTCGAGCGACCGCGGCTCGCCGCGCGGGGTCGCGAAGCTCGCGGCGACGACGCCCTCGGCGTCGATCACGAAGGTCGCGCGCTCGGCGAGGCCGGTGGTCTCGTCGAAGGCGCCGAACGACGCGGCGACCGCCCCGTGCGGCCAGAAGTCCGAGAGCAAGGGGAATTCGTAGCCCTCGCGCTCCGCCCAGGCGCGCAGGGTGTGCTTGGAGTCGACGGAGATCGCCAGCAACGCGACATCCGGCCCGTCGAAGATGGCGAAGTTGTCACGCAACTCGCAGAGTTCGCCGTGACAGATGCCCGAGAAGGCCAACGGGAAGAAGACGAGGGCGACCGCTCGACCGCGGAAATCCGAGAGCTTCACGGGTTGGCCGAACTGGTTCACGAGTTCGAAGTCGGGCGCTGCGCTGCCGGGAGCGAGAATCACAGGAGGGCTTCCTTCCATCGAAGATCGGTCGAACCGAGGCCCCAGCCTAACCCCCGCCCGACAGGCATAGACTCGTTAGGATGGCGTGGTGCCACCCGGCCGCGAACCGGCCCGTCAGGCGTGCGCACATCCCACACCCCGCAGGCACGATCTGCTGAAGAGAGAGGTCGAGTGTGACTGTCAACGACCAGGATCCCTACTCGGTCGAGGCGATGGACGCCGATCCGGAAGAGACTTCCGAATGGGCCGAATCCCTTGATGCGCTCGTCGCAGAGAAGGGACACCAGCGTGCGCGAGAGATCATGCTGAGCCTTCTCAAGCGTTCGAAGGAGCTGCACCTCGGCGTGCCGATGGTTCCGACGACCGATTACCTCAACACGATCGCCCCCGAGAACGAGCCGGCCTTCCCCGGCGACGAAGACATCGAGCGTCGATACCGCGCCTGGCTGCGTTGGAACGCCGCGGTGCTCGTGCACCGCGCGCAGCGACCCGATATCGCCGTCGGCGGTCACATCTCCACCTATGCGGGCGCCGCGTCGCTCTACGAGGTCGGGCTCAACCACTTCTTCCGCGGTCAAGACCACCCCGGCGGCGGCGATCAGATCTTCTTCCAGGGCCACGCCTCCCCCGGCATGTACGCTCGCGCCTTCCTCGAGGGGCGTCTGAGCACCGACCAGCTCGACGGCTTCCGCCAAGAGAAGTCGCACTTCCCCAACGGGCTCTCCAGCTACCCGCACCCGCGCCTCATGCCCGAGTTCTGGCAGTTCCCCACCGTCTCGATGGGCCTCGGGCCGATCAACGCGATCTACCAGGCGCAGGCGAACCGGTACCTGACCAATCGCGGCATCAAGGATGCGAGCGATCAGCGGGTCTGGGCGTTCCTCGGCGACGGCGAGATGGACGAGGTCGAGAGCCGCGGCCAGCTGCAGGTCGCCGCGAACGAGGGCCTCGACAACCTCACCTTCGTGATCAACTGCAACCTGCAGCGCCTCGACGGCCCCGTGCGCGGCAACGGCAAGATCATCCAGGAGCTGGAGAGCTTCTTCCGCGGCGCCGGGTGGAACGTCATCAAGGTCGTCTGGGGCCGCGAGTGGGACGACCTGCTCGCCCGCGACCACGACGGCGCACTCCGCAACCTCATGAACGTCACGCCCGACGGCGACTACCAGACCTACAAGGCCGAGTCGGGCGCCTACGTGCGCGAGAACTTCTTCGGCCGCGACCCGCGCGCTCTCGAGCTCGTCTCGCACCTCAGCGACGACGAGGTCTGGGGCCTCAAACGCGGTGGGCACGACTACCGCAAGATCTACGCCGCGTTCAAGGCTGCGACCGAGCACAAGGGTCAGCCGACCGTCATCCTCGCGAAGACCATCAAGGGCTACGGCCTCGGCAAGTCCTTCGAGGGGCGCAACGCGACCCACCAGATGAAGAAACTGACGCTCGACAACCTCAAGGGCTTCCGAGACGAGATGCGCATCCCGATCTCCGACGCGCAGCTCGAGGAGAACCCGTACCTGCCGCCGTACTACCACCCCGGGCAGGACGACGAGGCGATCCAGTACCTGCACGAACGCCGTCGAGAGCTCGGCGGGTACGTGCCCGAGCGCCGCACGAAGCACACGGCCGTGTCGCTGCCCGACGACTCGGCGTACGCGATCGCGAAGAAGGGTTCCGGCACGCAGGAGATCGCCACGACCATGGCGTTCGTGCGACTGCTGAAAGACCTCATCCGCTCGAAGGACTTCGGCCACCGCATCGTGCCGATCATCCCCGACGAGGCGCGCACCTTCGGCATCGACGCGTTCTTCCCGACCGCGAAGATCTACAACCCGAACGGTCAGCACTACACCTCGGTCGACCGTGAGCTGCTGCTCGCCTACAAAGAGAGCCCGCAGGGCCAGATCCTGCACGTCGGCATCAACGAAGCCGGCGCCATGGCCGCGTTCACGAACGTGGGCACCTCGTACTCGACGCAGGGCGAACCGCTCATCCCGGTCTACGTCTTCTACTCGATGTTCGGCTTCCAGCGCACGGGTGACGCCATGTGGGCGGCCGGCGACCAGATGGCCCGCGGGTTCATCATCGGTGCGACGGCCGGGCGCACCACCCTCACGGGGGAAGGCCTCCAGCACGCCGACGGGCACTCGCCGCTGCTCGCGTCGACGAACCCGGCCGTCGTCTCGTACGACCCCGCGTACGGTTACGAGATCGGGCACATCGTGCGTTCGGGTCTCGAGCGCATGTACGGCGGCAACCACCCCGACCCGAACGTCATGTACTACATCACGGTCTACAACGAGCCGAACGTGCAGCCGGTCGAGCCCGAGGGGGTCGACGTCGACGGCATCGTCCGCGGCATCCACCGTCTGCACGAGTCGACCACCCCGGGCCCCAAGGCTCAGCTGCTCGCCTCCGGTGTCGGGGTGCCGTGGATCCTCGAGGCGCAGCAGCTCCTCGCCGAGGACTGGGGCGTCTCGGCCGACGTGTGGTCGGTCACGAGCTGGGAGGAACTGCGCCGCGACGGCCTCGCCGCCGACGAGCACAACTTCCTGAACCCCGACGCCGAGCGCCAGGTGCCGTACCTCACGCAGAAGCTGGCGGGGGCGAACGGCCCGTTCGTCGCGGTCTCCGACTTCATGCACGCGGTGCCCGACCAGATCCGCGCCTACGTGCCCGGCGACTACGCCACGCTCGGTGCCGACGGCTTCGGGTTCTCCGACACGCGGCCCGCTGCGCGTCGCTTCTTCAAGATCGACGGCCCGTCGGTCGTCGTCCGCACGCTCGAGCTCCTCGCGGACCGCGGTGAGGTCGACCGTTCACTGGCCGGCCAGGCGATCGAGAAGTACCGCCTGTACGACGTGAACGCCGGCACCACCGGATCGGCCGGCGGCGAGAGCTGACGGCGACGACGTGGCGACGAGGCCCAAGACGAAGGCGGAGACGCTCGCATGGTTGCGCACCATCGCGGGTGAACTCGCGACGGCGACGCTCAAGCGTCTCGAAGACACGTTGCCGTGGTACGGCGACATGCCGCCGAGCCGCCGCTCCGCCGTGGGTCTCGTCGCCCAGGCCGGCATCTCGTCGTTCGTCGCCTGGTTCGACGACCCGCGGTCGACGCCGTGGATCGCGGCGGACGTCTTCGGCGCAGCCCCGCGCGAGCTGCTCCGCTCGGTGAGCCTGCAGCAGACACTGCAGCTCATCAGGGTGACGGTCGAGGTCGTCGAAGACCGGGTGAAAGACGGCGGCGAGCCGCTCCGTGAGGCGATCCTGCTCTACTCGCGCGAGATCGCCTTCGCCGCCGCCGACGTCTACGCCCGCGCCGCCGAGGCGCGTGGCCTGTGGGACGCGCGCCTCGAGGCGCTCGTCGTCGACTCGATCCTCTCGGGCGAGGCCGACGACGAACTGCCGAGCCGCATCGCGGCGCTCGGCTGGCACGGCCACGGCGAGGTGTCGGTGCTCGTCGGCACCGCACCGAAGCAGCTCGACGTCGACCATGTGCGCCGGGCCGCCCGCCACATGCACGCCGATGTCCTGATCGGCGTGCAGGGCAACCGTCTGGTGCTCGTGATCGGCCGTGCCGATCCGCTCGCCCGCGAGGCCGACGAGTCGATCGGCACGGCTCCGGCGCTCACCTTCATGGAGATCGCCTCGCAGCTCGAGTCGCATTTCGGCCCGGGGCATCTCGTGCTCGGGCACGCGGTGCCGAACCTCGTCGACGCGTCGAAGAGCGCGAAGGCGGCTCTCGCGGGCTTCGCCGTCGCCCGGTCGTGGCGGCACGCGCCACGACCGGTGCACGCCGACGACCTGCTGCCCGAGCGCGCGCTCGCGGGCGACCCGCTCGCCCGTGCGACGCTCGTGCACCGCATCTACCGCCCCCTGCAGGCGCACTCGACCGAGCTGCTCACGACGCTCTGGAGCTACCTCGACAACGGCCGGTCGCTCGAGGCGACGGCGCGCGAGCTCTTCGTGCACCCGAACACCGTGCGTTACCGGCTGAAGCGCGTCTCCGACGTGATCGGCTGGGATGCGACGGGCGCCCGCGAGGCGCTCATCCTGCAATCGGCGCTCATCATCGGCTCGATGAGCGATCACGACGTGACCCCCCGCCGCCGCCCGACCAACTGACCTCGGTTCTGTACCGTTCGTACAAGGCTTTCATCGAGAGCTTGTCGCGTGTGCACACCTGACTCCGACTCGTCATTGGCAGACTGGGGTGGTGATCGTCGTCGTCTGCCCTGGACAGGGCTCTCAGACCCCCGGATTCCTCGCCCCCTGGCTCGCCGAGTCGGCCTACACCGAACAGCTGTCGGTGCTGTCGGATGCCGCGGGGCTCGATCTCGCGCACTTCGGCACCGAGGCTGATGCCGACACGATCCGCGACACCGCGATCGCCCAGCCGCTCATCGTCGCGGCCGGCATCCTGACCCTCGGGTCCCTCCTCGCCGACGGCCGTGCGGCCCGCATCGGTGGCATCGCGGGCCACTCGGTCGGTGAGATCACCGCAGCGGCGGGCACCGGCGTGCTGAACGAGACCGACGCGATGCGCTTCGTCGCCGAGCGCGGCCGAGCCATGGCGGATGCCGCTGCACTCGTGCCGAGCGGCATGAGCGCCGTCATCGGCGCCGACGAAGCGGCGCTGCTCCCCCGACTCGACGAACTCGGTCTCGAACCCGCCAACTTCAACGGCGGCGGCCAGATCGTCGTCGCCGGCGCGCTCGACGCCCTCGAGGCGCTGAAGGCCGAGCCCCCTGCAGGGGCGCGGGTCATCCCGCTCCAGGTCGCCGGCGCCTTCCACACCCGATACATGCGCCCGGCGGTCGACCGACTCGCCGAGGTCGCGGCGGGCCTCGCCCCGACCGATCCGACCCTCCCGCTCTGGACGAACCGCGACGGCAGCCCCGTGACATCCGGTGCCGCATTCCTCGACCTGCTCGTCGGCCAGGTCTCATCGCCCGTACGCTGGGATCGCTGCATGGAGTCCTTCCAGGCGGCAGGAGTCACCGGCATCATCGAACTCGCTCCCGCCGGCGCCCTCGTCGGCCTGGCGAAGCGCGCGCTGAAGGGCGTGCCGACGGTCGCCGTGAAGACTCCCGAAGACCTGTCGGCGGCGATCGAGCTCATCGAGCAGCACGCCTGAGCCGCCGACGAAGACGAAGACGAGTTGAGAAAGCCGAGCATGACGAATCCCACCCTCCAGCAGTCGCACGGGCCCGCCTTCACCCGCATCTACGCCGTCGGCGCCGCTCGCGGCGAGAACGCTGTGCCCAACGCCGACCTGATCGGCCCGATCGATTCGTCCGACGAGTGGATCCAGCAGCGCACCGGCATCGTGACCCGCATGCGCGCGGGCGCCGACGTCTCGGCCACCGACCTCGCCACCGACGCCGCACGTGAGGCCATCGAACGGTCGGGGCTCGACCCCGCGCTCATCGACCTCGTCATCATCGCGACGATCTCGAACGTGCAGCAGACGCCGTCGATGGCGGCCGTCGTCGCCGATCGGGTGGGTGCCAACCCTGCCGCGGCATACGACATGAACGCGGCGTGCGCCGGCTACGCCTATGCGGTCGCGCAGGCCGACGCGCTCATCCGTTCGGGGGCCGCGACGTACGCTCTCGTCGTCGGCGCCGAGAAGCTCTCCGATGTCGTCGACCCGACCGACCGCTCGATCTCGTTCCTGCTCGGCGACGGCGCCGGCGCCGTCGTCGTCGGCCCGAGCGACACGCCCGGCATCGCGCGCACCATCTGGGGTTCCGACGGCTCGAAGGCCGGCGCGGTGGGCATGAACGGCACGCTCACCGAATTCCGCGACGGCACTGCCGAGTGGCCGACCCTGCGTCAAGAGGGCCAGACGGTCTTCCGCTGGGCCGTGTGGGACATGGCGAAGGTCGCGAAGCAGGCACTGGATGCCGCGGGCGTGACTGCTGCCGACCTCGCCGCGTTCATCCCTCACCAGGCGAACATGCGCATCATCGACGAGTTCGCCAAACAGTTGAAGTTGCCCGAGACGGTCGTCATCGCCCGCGACATCGCGACGACGGGCAACACCTCGGCCGCTTCGATCCCGCTCGCGACGCACCGTCTGCTCGAAGAGCACCCTGAACTTTCCGGAGGCCTCGCCCTCCAGATCGGCTTCGGCGCCGGACTCGTGTTCGGCGCCCAAGTGGTGGTTCTGCCCTGAACCACCTCCCCCTGTCCATCTAGACTGTCTCTCGGTCAAACGAGACACCCTCAAGGAGAAGAACCATGGCATTGTCCACCGAAGAAGTGCTTGCCGGCCTGGCCGAGCTCATCAACGACGAGACCGGCATTGCGACCGACACGGTTGAGCTGGACAAGTCGTTCACCGACGACCTCGACATCGACTCCATCTCGATGATGACGATCGTCGTCAACGCCGAAGAGAAGTTCGACGTGAAGATCCCCGACGAAGAGGTCAAGAACCTGAAGACCGTCGGCGACGCCGTCACCTTCATCGTCAAGGCCCAGGCCTAGCAGCTGCGTGGAGCGGGCCGGCGCCAACGCCCGGCCCGCTCGATCAGTGCGACCAATCCCTCCATCGGAGTGTTTCTCGAATGACCAAGAAGATCGTCATCACCGGCATCGGTGCGACCTCGCCGCTCGGCGGCACCGCACCTGAGAGCTGGAACGCCCTGCTCGCCGGCGAGTCCGGCACGCACACGCTCGAGCACGACTGGGTCGCCGAGTACGAGCTGCCCGTCACCTTCGCCGCCGAGGCGAAGGTGCGGCCCGAAGCGGTGCTCGAGCGGCCTGTCGCGAAGCGACTCGACCCGTCGAGCCAGTTCGCCCTGATCTCGGCGAAAGAGGCGTGGGCCGACGCCGGTGCCCCCGAGGTCGCTCCCGAACGCCTCGGCGTCGACTACGCGACCGGCATCGGCGGCATCTGGACCCTGCTCGACGCCTGGGACACGCTGCGCGAGCGCGGCCCGCGTCGGGTGCTGCCGATGACCGTGCCGATGCTCATGCCGAACGCAGCCTCCGCGGCGATCTCGATGCACTTCGAGGCGCGCGCGTTCGCACGCACGGTCGCGTCGGCCTGCGCATCGAGCACCGAGTCGCTCGCCAACGGCTACGAGCACCTGCAGCAGGGTCTGGCCGACGTCGTCATCGCCGGCGGCTCCGAGTCGGCGATCCACCCGATCACGCTCGCGTCGTTCTCGTCGATGCAGGCGCTCTCGCGCCGCAACGACGACCCCGAGCACGCCTCGCGCCCGTACAGCGTCGACCGCGACGGCTTCGTCATGGGCGAGGGTGCGGCGAGCCTCGTACTCGAGACCGAGGAGCACGCGCTCGCACGCGGTGCCCGCATCTACGCCGAACTCGCAGGCGGCGCCGTGAGCGCCGACTCGTACCACATCACGGCCAACGACCCCGAGGGCCGCGGCGCGAGCCGGGCCGTGCTCGACGCACTCGCCCACGCGGGTGCCGCGGTCGACGACGTGACGCACATCAACGCGCACGCGACGAGCACGCCCGTCGGCGACATCGCCGAGTACACGGCGCTGCGAAGCGTGTTCGGCGACCGCGTGCACGAGATCCCCGTCTCGGCGACCAAGGCATCGACCGGACACCTGCTCGGCGGCACGGGCGCGCTCGAAGCGGTGTTCACGATCCTCGCGCTCCAGCACCGCCTGGCACCGCCGACGATCAACCTCAGCACGCAGGATCCCGAGATCCCGCTGCTCGTCTCGGGCGAGCCGCAGCCGCTCGGCGACGGGCCTCAGCTCGCGATCAGCAACTCCTTCGGCTTCGGCGGCCACAACGCCGTCGTCGCGATCCGCACGCCGTAGGCGGGGCCAGGCCGCTCCCGGCCCGCATGAGAAGACCCCGGTCGCAGTCCCTGCGCCGGGGTCTTCTCGTGCACGGTCCGAGGGTTTCGCTCATGCGCCGCCGGGAAGTGTCATCCGACTTCGCGTCACGCCGCCGGCGGACCGAGGTTCGCTCAGCCCACCTGGTGCAACCAGACGACCGGGGCGAAGTCGCTCGCGTGACGGAACGGTTCGAGTTCGTCGTCCCACGCCTGCCCGAGGGCGAGGCGCAGTTCGCGGTGCAGCTCGATGGGGTCGGTGCCGCCGACGGCCATCGCGTATCGGATGCGGTCTTCGGGCACGACGGTGTTGCCGGCGGTATCGGTCTGGGCGAAGAAGACCCCGAGTTCGGGCGTGTGCATCCACCTGGCGCCGTCGGAGCCGGGCGTCGGGTCTTCGCTGACCTCGAAGCGCAACTGCTCCCAGCCGCGCAGCGCCGAGGCGAGCTTCGCGCCGCTGCCGGCTTCACCCTCCCAGTAGAATTCCGCGCGCATGGCACCGCGAAGCACCGGCTGCTCGCTCCAGTCGAAGTTCACGGCTGCGCCGAGCGCACCGCCGGCCGCCCACTCGACATGCGGGCACAGCGCCTTCGGCGAGGAGTGCACGAACAGCACGCCTCGCGCGGCGCGCACTGCCCGCGTGGCATTCTTCGTCATCTCTTACTCCGTTCTCGAGGTGCGTCTTCCCCAACGACCTCACGGAATGATGACGGTATTCGGTTGTCGACGAGCGAGCCGTCATCGCCGATTATGCCCCGCATCAGGCGCATTGACAAGGTTTGAAACCATATACTCAGTGAAACGTTGACCTCGATCGGAGTACGAATGGCCGTCCGCGACGCACTGCTCGCCCTGCTCTCGGCCGGACCGGGCTACGGGTTCCAATTGCACGGCGACCTCGCTGAGCGCACGGGAGGTCGGCGCACCGTCAACGTCGGCCAGAGCTACGCCACGCTCGAGCGGCTCGGCAAGCACGGGCTCGTCGAGTCGGCGGGCGCGACCGACGATGGTCTGCCCCTCTACCGTGAGACGACGGCTGGTTCCGCTGCGACGTCGGCCTGGTTCGCGGGCATGGATGCCTCGGGCAGCGACCCATGGGACGAAACCGTCGATCGGGTGCTCGTGGCAGCGTCGTTGCCCGGCATCGACGCGGGCTCGGTCGTCGCGGCCGAACGCCTGCGCTGGCGGGAGCGGGAGCGCGAGGCATCCGCTCGCTCGCTCGACGAACCCGGGCCGGCGACGCAGACGCGAGGTGCAGCACGGGATGCCGCGGGGGCCGCGGCGCGGCTCGCCGCGCTCGCGGCCGCGGCGGAGTCGGCACGTGCGGGCGCCGCACTGCGCTGGCTCGACGAGGTGCAGCGCCAGCTGGCCGCGCACGAACTCGCCTTCGCACCGCGCCCGGATCGCCCGCGGCGCGGGCGACGCCCGTCAGCCGCGATCGCCGCTACGACCACGTCACCTGTCACGATCACCGATGCGCGTGCGGCGGAAGCCGTTCAGGCTCCCGCCGACGCGTAGCTGTCGACGACCGCGAGGTCGAGCGGAAACTCCACGGGAAACTCGCCGAAGAGCAGTCGGCCGGCCTCGTGCGCCGCGTCGGCGACAGCGGCGGCGACCGGCTCGGCGAGTTCGGCCGGCGTGTGCACGATGATCTCGTCGTGCAGGTAGTAGACGAGGTGCGGCACCCGCTCGAACGCCCGGCCCGAACGATGTGCCGCCTCGGCGGGCTCTGGTGATGCTGCGGCGATCACGACGAGCTTCGCGCGCAGGCCCGCCATCCAGCAGAGCGCCCACTCGGCGGCCGTACCCTGCACGACGAAGTTGCGGGTGAACCGCCCCCAGTCGCGGGCGCGCGATCGGGCGCGGCGCTCGTCTGCCGCGGTGGCCTCGGGCTGGGTGGCGAGCGATTGCGCCGCGCGCCAGTCGCCGCCCGGCAGCGGCGACGACCGCCCGAGCAGGGTGGTCACGCTCGCCCCGCGCTCGCCCTCGGTGGCCGCCCGATCGACGAGCGCCATCGCGCGCGGGTAGGCGCGCGCGAGTCGCGGCACGAGCCGGCCGCTCTCACCGGTGGTCGCGCCGTACATCGCACCGAGGATGGCGACCTTCGCCTGATCTCGGGTCTCGACGACGCCGGCGCCCACGATGCCGCTGTAGAAGTCGCGCCCGCGACCGGCCTCGGCCATCGCCCGATCGTGCGCGAGGCCCGCGAGCACGCGAGGTTCGAGTTGGGCGGCGTCGGCGACGACGAGCGACCAGCCGGGGTCGGCGACGACGGCGCTGCGCACGTTCTTGGGCAGTTGCAGGGCACCGCCGCCCGACGTCGCCCAGCGGCCGGTGGCCGTGCCGCCCGGCACGTAGTCGGGCCGGAACCTGCCGTCGACGATCCACTCGTCGAGCCACGACCACGCGTTCGCACTGAGCAGTCGGGCGAGCTTCTTGTAGGCGATCAGGGGTTCGATCGCGGGGTGCTCGTGTTCGCGCAGCTGCCACCTGCTCGTGGACTCGACCTGGATGCCGGCGCGGCGCAGCGCCTTGAGCAGTTCGACCTGGGAATCGAGGTTCGCGGTCGGGGCGTCGAGCAGCGCACGCACCTGCACGGCGAGTTCCTCCATGCGCGCGGGCTTTCGGCCGGGCGCCGGCTTCGGGCCGAGCTCGGCCTCGAGCACGGCCTCGTGCACCCCGCGATGCCAGGGCAGCCCGGCGGCGTGCAGTTCGGCGCCGATCAGCGCGCCCGCCGATTCCGCCGCGAGCAGCAGCCGGAGCGCGCCGGGCCGCTCCGACGCCGCGACGAGGGCGAGCTGCCGCTCGTGCTCGGCGAGCACGGCGTCGACCGACACCCCGAGCACGTCGCGTGGGCCCTCGGCCACGACCGGCCCCGAGGCATCCGCTTCGCCGTCGAAGTCGTCGAAGTCGAACAGCGGCGAATGCGCATTGGATGCCGCGGGCACGGCGACGCCCGGCAGCCCGGCTTCGGCCGGCCCGGCGGAGAGCCACTCGGGTCGTGAACCCCCGCCCTCGCCATGCAGGCCATCGCGTGCCGCGGCGTCGCGGGCGGCCGCCGTGGCGGTCGAATGATCGAGGATCGCCGCGGCGAGCACGAGGTCGTGACATCGCTCGACGCGAACGCCCTCGGTGAGGAGGCGGGGGTACCAGCGCCGGGTGTCGGCCCAGACCCAACGGGGGCGCCGTGACTCGAGGGCGCGCACACGCTCGGGAAACTGCTGCATCGTGACGATCTCGAACGGTTCGGTCGAGATCGAGGGGTCGACGAGACCGACCCGGCCGGCCCCGGCCGCACCGACCACGATCCGCATGCATCCATTGTCGCGGGTGCCGCCGACATCGGACGTCGGCGATGTCGGCGGTGGTGCGATACCGGTCGGGGTGCGATGTCGGTGGCGGCGACGAGGATCGTCGACATGGACGAGATGAGGCGCAGCCCGTGGTCGCGGTGAGCTTTCGATGCGGTCACGGCGCCGAGGCCGGCGTGGCGGGTTCCGTGTCCCTTTCGCGGGTGTGTCCGCTCTGCATGCTGCTGCACGAGACGCAGCGCTCGCGGGCCGAACTGCTCGGCCGTGTGGCCCCGCCGCAACGCGCCGAGCTCGCCCGTGAGACCCGCATCGGCGCGAGCTACGAGTGGCGCTGCACACGCGGTCATGATCGTTACCCGGCGACGATCGGCGAGGTGCTCACCGGGCCGAGCTGTGCGAAGTGCCGGGCGAACGCCGCGGCGCCCGGTGCCCGTCGCGAGGCCGGCGTCGCGTTCATGAAGCCCGGACTGCGGGTCGGCACCTCGCAGACCGAGCAGCGGCTGCGCGTGTTGCTCGGCGAACGAATCCGGCTGCACCACCGCGTCAACGCCGTGCGCATCGGGCGCATGTTCTACGGCCGGCAGGAGGTGTGGCCCGACATCCTCGTGCCGCAGTTGCGCATCGCGGTCGAGTACGACGATCCGGGCCGCTCGCGGCGAGCCCACCGGGGCCTGAAGGCAGGGTCGGATCACGAGAAGGACGAGGCGCTGCGCGAGGTCGGTTGGCAGGTGATCCGCATCAGGGCCGGCGGCCTCGATGCCCTCGGCCCGCACAGCATCGTCTGCCGGGCGCTCACGGTCGCCGTCGTCGACGAGGTCGTCACCATGATGCGCGAGATCCGCGGCGACGATGCGGTCGATGCGCTGCTCGTGCAGCAGCCGCTCAGCCCGATAGGGTGAGTCCACCCGAGCACCCCTCCCCGCCCGGGTACTCGCGCGCGCAGAGAGGCAGTCGATGCTCCTTCCGTTCCTCATCGTCGGAGGCGTCGGCCTCGTGCTCCTCCTCATCTCCCTCGTGCTGGGCGACATCTTCGACCACTTCGAGATCGGCGACGGCGCTCTCTCGGGCACCGCGCTCTCGGTCGGCATGGTCGTCTTCGGCGCATCGGGGGCGCTCGTGGCGAGCATGGGTCTCGAGCTCGTCTGGGTCTACGTGCTGTCGATCGTGCTCGCCGCGGTCGCCTACGTGCTGTGCGTGCTCGTGATCCGCAATCTCACCCGAAGCTCCGACGGGGCGCCCGCCTCCGCCATCGGGCTCTCAGGGGTCGCACGATCGGATGTCACCGCCTCCGGCGGCGAGGTCAGCCTCGACGGCCCCGGCGAGATCGAGCGACGGCTCGCATACTCCGACGATCCGATCGCCGAGGGCGCTCGCGTGCGCGTCGTCGAGCACGCCGGCAGTCGGGTGAAGGTCGTCGCCGGCTGAACCGCCGGCAGCTCCGCTCCCCCGCACCGCCCGTTCCGCCCGCAGCCCTGCTCTCTCTCGCACCACTCCGTTCCGCCCCGCACCCGCCCCGCGATTCCTCCCGAAAGGAACCCGATGCTCTCCCCTCTGCTGATCCAGGTCCTCTCCGTACTCGCGATCGTCGTCGCGCTGCTCGCACTCCTCACGTTCATCGCCCGGCGCATCCGCCGTGTGCCGCCGAACGAGGCGCTCGTCATCGTCGGTCGCGGGGCCGGCCGCACCGCGCCCGAGCAGTCGTCGGGGCAGCGCGTCGTCATCGGCGGCCGCACCTTCGTCTGGCCGATCCTGCAGCAGGGTTTCGCGATCTCGCTCGAGCAGCGTCAGATCGGCATCACCGTCGAGGGCGTCGACAAGAATCGCATCAAGATCGCGATCAAGGCCTCGATCAACTTCAAGGTCAGCGGCACCGAAGACGGCGTGCGCCGGGCGGCGCAGCGATTCCTCTCTCAGCAGGAGCTGCTCACCGAGATCATCAAGGAGTCCCTCGAGGGCTCGCTGCGCTCCATCGTGGGCGACATGACGATCGAGCAGATCATCTCCGACCGCAAGAGCCTCTCCGACCGCGTCGTCTCCGAGACCAAGACCGACCTCGTCGAGCAGGGCCTGCAGGTCGACCTGCTGAACATCTCCGACATCTCGACGCCCGGCAGCGAGTACCTGGCGAACCTCGGCCGCGCCGAGGCCGCCCGCGCCCGCCAGGTCGCCGAGGTGAGCGAGGCCGAGGCCGCCAGGGTCAGCGAGTTCGCGCGAATCGAGGCCGCCGAGCAGGTCGCCGAGCGGCAGAAGGCGCTGAGCCTGAAGCAGGCCACCATCAAGGCCGAGACCGATCGGGCCAACGCCGAGGCCGAGGCATCCGGCCAGCTGGCGAAGGCCGAGCAAGACAAACTCGTCGCCGTGCAGGAGCGCGACGCGCTCTCGGAGCAGGCGCTCGTGACGCAGGAGCGTCTCGACATCGAGATCCGCAAGCCCGCCGAGGCAGAGGCCTACGCCGAGGTGCAGCGCGCCACGGCACTCCGCGACGCCGCGAACGCGAGCACCGAGGCCGAGGCCTACAAGCGCACCAAGATCGCCGAGGCCAACAAGGTCGCCGCGGTGCAAGACGCCGAGGCATCCGCCACATCGGTGCGCTTCGCCGGTGAGGCCGAGCGCGACCGCCAGGTGGCGCTCGCCGCCGGTATCCGTGCCGACGGTGACGCCCGCGCCTCGGCGATCCAGGCCGAGGGTCTCGCCGAGGCCGCCGCGACCGATGCCAAGGCTATGGCGCTGAAGAAGTACGGCGAGGCCGCGCTCGCGCAAGAGATCATCTCGCGTCTGCCCGAGATCGTGCGCGCTGCGGCGGAGCCCATCTCGAACATCAAGACCCTCACCGTCGTGTCGACCGACGGCGCGAGCGCGATCACGAAGACCGTCGGCCAGGTGCTCGGCGAGGGCACCGAGGTCGTGAAATCGCTGACCGGGCTCGATGTCGGCTCGATCCTCGCCGGACTCGCGGGCGGCCAGCTCGTGAAGGCGACCGACAACGCTGCGGAGTGACGCACCGACTCCCGTCAGACCGAAGCGCCGAGCTGTCGGCGGAGAGGAAGCACCCGTGACGACGACGTCCACGAATCCAAGCACGCCCCCGGCGGGCCGTGCAAGCCGGCTCGGCCCGCGGCGCTGGGCGGTGCTCGCGCTCGTCGGCCTCGTCGGCCAGATCGCGTGGACCGTCGAGAACATGTACCTCAACGTGTTCGTGTACGACACGATCACCGATGATCCGGCGGTGCTCGCGGTGATGGTGGCCGCGAGCGCCGCGTCGGCCACCATCGCCACGCTCCTCGTGGGCGCATGGAGCGACCGCGTGGGTCGTCGCCGCATCTTCGTCGCCGGCGGGTACGTGCTGTGGGGCCTGTCGACCGCGGCGTTCGGACTCGTCACGGTCGATGGGCTCGCCGGCGCGGCATCCGTCGCCGGTGCAGTCGCCCTCGCCGTGCTCACCGTCATCGTGCTCGACTGCCTCATGAGCGTGCTCGGCTCGGGCGCCAACGACGCCGCGTTCAACGCCTGGGTGACCGACGTGACCGACACCACGAACCGCGGCCGCGTCGAAGCGGTGCTCGCGGCGCTGCCGCTCATCTCGATGCTGCTCGTGTTCGGGGTGCTCGACGGCCTGACCAGGGCGGGCGAATGGCGCGCCTTCTTCTTCACGATCGGCGTTGCGATCGTGATCGTGGGCGTGATCTCCTGGTTCCTGATGCGCGATTCGACCGCACCGCAGCGGCAGGGCGACGGCGTCTGGCGCTCGATCGCGTTCGGCCTGCGGCCGTCGACGATCCGCGCGAACCCGACGCTCTACCTCACGTTCGGGGCCTGGGCGGTCTTCGGCATCTCGACGCAGGTCTTCCTGCCGTACCTGATCATCTACCTGCAGCGAACCCTGCGCATCGACGGGTATGCGCTCGTGCTGGGCGTCGTGCTCCTCGGCGCGTCGGTCGTGAGCATCGTCGGCGGGCGGTTCATCGATCGAGTGGGCAAGGTGCGGTCGATACTCCCCGCCCTCGCGATCTACCTCGTCGGCCTCCTGCTCATGGCGTTCGTGCGCGACATCACGTGGGTCATCATCGCGGGGCTCGCGATGATGAGCGGGTTCATGCTCGTCGTGGCGGCGGTCGGGGCTGCTTCCCGTGACGCCACCCCGCGCGACCGCGCGGGGTCGGTGCAGGGACTCCGCATGATCTTCGCGATCCTGATCCCGATGGTCATCGGCCCGTTCATCGGCGCGGCGATCATCAGCGGCGCCGGCGAGACGTACGCCGAGCTCGGCGTCGTGAAGCAGGTGCCGACGGCCGGCATCTTCATCGGCGCAGCGGTGGTCGCGGTGCTCGTCGTCGTGCCGACGATCGCGCTCCTGCGCCGTGAGCGGCGTGAGCGGTCGGCGCAGCACGAGCAACCCGCAGCGGCAGCGCAGGCATGAGCCGCACCGGCATCAGCCGCGCCGGCCGACCGTTGCCGTCGGCGCTCCTCACGGAGTGGGGCGAACAGCTCGATCGCGAGCACCCGCTTCCCGAATATCCCCGGCCGCAGCTCGCTCGCGAATCGTATCTGAACCTCAACGGCGTCTGGCGGTACGCGATCACGCCAGATGGCGAGGCGCCCGGCGCCGTCGACGGTTCCAAGGGGTACGACGGGTACGACGGCGAGATCGTCGTGCCGTTCTCCCCCGAGTCGGTGCTCTCCGGAGTCGGCAGGCAGCTGCAGCCCGACGAGACGCTGCACTACCGCCGCACCTTCCACCTCGACGAGGGATTCGCTCCCGTCGGCGGGCGCATCCTGCTGCACTTCGGTGCCGTCGATCAGCGCTGCACCGTCGAGGTGAACGGCATCGTCGTCGGCGGGCACGTCGGCGGCTACCTGCCGTTCACGATCGACATCACCGACGCCGTCGGCGAATCGGGGCCGGGCGCAGAGCATGAGCTGGTCGTTCGCGTCACCGATCCGAGCGACACCGCGGAGTACTCCCGCGGCAAGCAGAAGCTCGATCGCGGCGGGATCTGGTACACCGCGCAGTCGGGCATCTGGCAGACCGTCTGGATCGAGGCGGTGCCCGCCGCGTGGATTGCGCGTCTCGAGTACGCGGCAGACCCGGCGAGCGGCGAGCTGACCGTCACCGTGCACGCCGGTGGGGCGGCGATCGAGCAGCTCGCGACCGTACGAGTCTCCGCCGATGGCGTGCCCGTGGGCGAAGGGCGATCGGCACCGGGGCATCCGCTCGTGCTCATGGTCGCCGAACCGAAGCCGTGGTCGCCCGAGCACCCGTTCCTCTACGACGTCGTGGTCGAGTACGGCGACGACCGCGTCGTGAGCTATGCGGGGCTCCGGAGCTTCGGCGTCGGTCCCGATGCCGCCGGGTTCCCACGTCTGCTGCTGAACGGCGAGCCGTACTTCCACGCCGGCGTGCTCGATCAGGGCTACTGGAGCGACGGGCTGTACACACCGCCGTCGGATGCGGCGATGCTATACGACATCAGCTCGATGAAGGAGCTCGGCTTCACGATGCTGCGCAAGCACATCAAGGTCGAACCGCTGCGCTGGTATCACCATGCCGACCGGCTCGGCATGCTCGTGTGGCAGGACGCGGTGAACGGCGGCGGTCGCTACGACCCGGTCGTGATCACGGCTCCCGTGCTGACACCGCTGCGACTCGACGACCGCCGCTACCGGGCGTTCCGGCGAACGGACCCCTCGGCGCGGGCGCACTGGCGCCAGGAGCTGCGGGACATGGTCGAGCACCTGCACAGCGTCGTCAGCATCGCGGTCTGGGTGCCGTTCAATGAGGGCTGGGGGCAGTTCGACGCCGTCGAGGTCACGGCGGAGCTGCGGCTCCTCGACCCGAGTCGGAGCATCGACCACGCGAGCGGATGGCACGATCAGGGTGCCGGCGACCTGACGAGCCTGCACGTGTACTTCCGTCGGTTCAGGGTGCCGCGACGCCGACCGGCGACGGCCCATCGAGCGCTCGTCGTCTCGGAGTACGGCGGATACAGCCAGCGCCTGCCCGAGCACAGCGTGACGCCGCGCGAGTTCGGCTACCAGCGGTTCGCCGACCGCGACGGCCTCGCTGCCGCCTTCGTGCGACTGCACGAGGAGGAGATCATCCCGACGCTCCCCCGCGGCCTCGCCGCCGTCGTGTACACCCAGCTCAGTGACGTCGAGGACGAGAGCAACGGTCTGCTGAGCTACGACCGCCGCGTCGTGAAGATGCCCGTCGCCGTCGTTCGGTCGGTGACCGAACGGTTGAGATTCCGCACCGACGACTGAGCGCACTCGGCAGAGGTTCGCTGCGACATCCGCCCGACTTGATTCGTCAGTCTGTAACATGTGTAATAGAATTCTGACATGTGCAAGGTGTTGCAATGAATTCGGAGACGAACTCCGAGGCGCTGAGTGCGAGGCTGGCGGCGATCGCCAGCCCGCAGCGCTTGCGCATCATCGCCGTGCTGCACGCGCAGTCGCTCCACGTGAGCGAACTCGCGCGCCGCCTCGGCATGAGTCGGGCACTGCTGTACATGCACCTCACCAGACTCGAGGAGGCCGGCTTCGTCGCCGGCCATCTCGAGATGTCCGATGGCGGAAAGGCGCTCAAGCTCTTCGAGCTCGTGCCGTTCACCATCACGATCGATGCCACGGCGATCGCCGCGGCCGTAGCGAACGACCACGAGACGGAGCACTGAACATGGACACCCCCGCCTGGGCCTACATCCCCTGGTTCGCTTGGATCGCCATCGCCGGAGTCATCGTGTGGGGCATCACCGTGGTCGCCGGCCGATTCGGCAACAAGAACCCCGAGCTGACGAAGGCCATCGAGCAGAGCACGGCGATCAACGAGAAGCTGCTCGCCAAGCTCGACACCATCGACGAGCGCCTCGGAGCCGTCGAGAAGACGCTCAAAGACATTCCCGAGTGACGCGAGGCGGCCGAAGCGCGCTCGGTGTGCAGAGCGCCGGTGGTCAGGGTGCGTACCGCTGCACGAATGCGAGCGCCTCGTCGGCGACCTCTCGCCAGCCCGAGTCGATCGTGAGCGAATGGCCGCGCCCCGGGATCGTGACGAGCTCGGTGACGCCGGGATTCTTCGCCTGGATCTTGTAGCTCGCGTTCGTGATCGCCGGTGGCACCGTGTGATCGTTCTCGCCGCCGATGATGAGCAGCGGCCCTCGATCGGGGTTCTTCGTGTCGACCTGCGTCTCACCGCCGAACGGGTTGAAGTTCGCGAACGCCGCCTGGAACAGCGCGACCCCTGCGGCCGGGACATGCAGCGTCTCGTACAGTCGACGCCCCTCTTCTTCACTCAGGTTGTTGGCCCAGCCGTAGCGGTACTGCTCCCACGTCAGCAGCACTCCGCGGCCCGCGTTCGCAGGATTCGTCAACACCGGTGCCGCCGACTTCAGCGCCGACGCCGGCAGTGGCAGCACTCCCTTGAACGGGGCATTGTCGATCGACACCGTCGCCGAGGCCGCTCCGGTTCCGGCGATCTTCTGGGCGATCAACCCGCCGAACGAGTGCCCGATCACGACCGGAGCGTGATCGAGCGCCGAGATCGCCTCGAGATAGTGATCGGTGACCTGCTGCACCATCTTGCGGGCGAACGCCTCGGGGTGATCGCGCGCCTCCAGCACGGTCGCCGGGTCATCGGGCCATCCCGGCGCCAGGGTGACGTAGCCGTTCTCCTCGAAGAAATCCCGCCACGGCTGCCAACTGCTCGACAACAGCCAGAGCCCGTGCACGAACACCACGGGCGTCCTCCCGCTCTCGTTCGCACGCGCGACCTCGGCGCGCTCCCATTCCGTCAGTGTCTGCGGCATGATGCCTCCTGCTTCGATCGGGTGAACGGGTCGGTGGTGTTCGAAGCTTCCTCACTTACAGGCCTCAGCACAAGAGCGGCGCGACGATCGCCAGTCGGCCAGCCCAGTGGCGGCGACGGGCGCGACGAACGAATGCGACGGGCAGTCGCGATGCTGTCACCAGAGCCACGGGGCCACAGAAGGGAAACACCACGACCGGCACCCACGCGACGCCATCGGCCCCCTCGCCGATTCGACCAGGGGGTCGAAATCACATGATTCGTTGACGCGCCCATCGTGACGCGCGCAAGGGATGGCACGAAGGTCGTATCGACGCCCACGACGAGTGGCCCGTAGGTTTCCGGTGTCCCGACCGCAACCGACGAGAGACGAGACCACATGGAGCAGCAGCCCGACACCGATGACCGGCGAGCGGGAGTGCGAACGAGGGGTCGCCGAGTGCTCGGACCGTTGCTGACGATCGTACTGAGCTGCCTCGCCCTGCCGATCACCTTCATGACGATGTTCCTGCTCACGACGAGCCTCTACGACTACGACTCCACGGGGCAGGGTGGACCGTTTCGGAGCTGCACGCCGGATTCTGCTGAGTGCACCGGCGTGAACCCGCTCGGCGTCCTGCTCTACAGCGCGGTGCTCGTCGGCGTCACGTTGGGCATCGGTCTCGCAGGCCAGGCCGCCGCCGCATTCCCTTCGCGGGTGATCGGAAGAATCTGCATGACCGCGCTGAGCGCGGCCGTGACAGTGACCGGTGCAGCCATCCTCATTCGCGCATGACTCCGCCCTATCGGCAGGACCTTCGTCACTCGTCACGGCGCTTCGCCGGCGTAGCTTCGCGCTGTTGCTACCGGAGAACACAGGTGGAGGAGGTTCATCATGAAGGTACTCGTCGCCTACGCGAGCAAGTACGGCGCGACGGAGGGCATCGCACGACGAATCGGGGAACGGCTGCGTGGGCATGAACTGGACGTCGATGTCGTCAAATGCAAGGACATGCGTGAGGCATCCGGGTACGACGCCTACGTCATCGGCTCAGCCGTGTACGAGTTCAATTGGCGCAAGGACGCCAGGAAGTTCGTCGAGCACAACGCGGCCGTGCTCGCCGCGAATCCGACGTGGCTGTTCTCAAGCGGCCCCGTCGGCACGGAGAAGTTCGACAATGACGGAAAGGATGTACTCGAGGGCGCTGCGCCCAAGCAGTACTCCGACTACGCGGGCCGGTTGCACCCTCGCGGGACCCAGGTGTTTCGTGGTGCGTACGACCGCGACAAGGTTCGCGGCGGTGACCGGATCATCGCGTGGATGCCGGCGATCCGCGACATCCTGCCTGAGGGAGACTTCCGGGAGTGGGACGCGATCGACGCGTGGGCCGATGCGATCGCCGACGACCTCGGCGCGACGGCTCGCATCTAGCCGGCTCACGGACGGGACGTTCGCGGTCGACCAGCGTCCGTCCGTAGAAGTCTCACGGCCATCCAGAGAAACCACGCGAGCAGGAGTACGTAACCGACCGCGATTATGCCCGCGATCAGTGGCATCCGGGTCCCGAGCGTCGCGAAGTCGCCCGTGAGAAGGAGGAGATTCGCGGCAAGCCCGACAACGCCGACGGGGCGCCACTGTCGGCTCCCCAGCATGAGGAACGACAATACGACGCCGCCACCCATCAGACCGGAACGGCCCCACTCACCCGTGACGGCCAGCACTGCGATCCCTGCCAGCGGCAGAAGGATCGAAAGACACATCCACAACCTGTGAGGCCGGGCAGGACCGGGCCAGGTGCCGCTGAAGGCCAACCCCGCCAGCGCGAGCATCACCACGTCGACAGGGTTCACGAATCCCAGCGAAACGAGTTCAACGCCGCCGACCCCGCCGTTGATACCGAAGAGAACGGCGAGCCACGGCCGCACGCCGGGTACTCCAAAGGCGAGTCCGATGATGCCGACGAGCAGGAGCAGTGCGACGAGCGCTGCCGCGATCCCGCCCGCCTCCGACCGTGCACGGCCTGAGACGCCCATCGATCGCTTCGGGGGCGTGTTGCCGCCGCGACACCTCATGACTCGTCCAATAGCGACAGCACATCGGCGGAATGGCAGCGCAGGGCGGTTGCTCGCATGTGGCCGATGCCAGTTCAGTACGTGAGGACGAGGCGAGCGGGTACGTCGCCCGCGAGTACCTCCTCGACAGCCTCGTTGACGTCGGCGAGATCGCGGGCCAGTGCAACCACTCGCGTACGACCGGCAGCGTGCAACGCGAACACCTCGGCGAGATCCTGACGCGTTCCCACGATCGATCCGATGATCGAGATGCCCTTGAGCACCGTGTCGAAGACCGGCACAGTGAGCATGCCCCCGGCCGGCAGGGAGACGAGCACGAGCCTGCCGCCCCGGTTGAGCGACGCGAAGGCCTGTCCGAACACCTGGGGTGCGACCGCGAGCACGATCGCCACGTCCGCGCCGCCGGCGGCGGCGATAGCCTCGACCGGGTCCATCGCAGCTGCGTTGACGACGTGGTCGGCACCGAGCTCGCGCGCGAGATCCAGCTTCTCCTCGGTGATGTCGACGGCGATGACGATCGCACCGACCAGCCGCGCATACTGCACCGCGAGATGCCCGAGCCCGCCGACGCCGAAGACGGCGACCCGCTCGCCCGGCACCACTCGCGCCGACTTCACCGCCGCATAGGTGGTCACCCCTGCACAGGTCAGTGGGGCGGCATCGAGTGACGAGACACCGGGTGGAACCGGCGTCGCGAACCGGGCCTCGGCGACCAGGTACTCGGCGTAGCCGCCATCGATCGAGTATCCGGTGTTCACTTGGCGCTCGCACAGGTTCTCGCGTCCGTCGATGCAGAAACGGCATTCGCCGCATGCCCGGCCGAGCCACGGCATCGCCACACGGTCGCCGACGGACCGTGAGGTGACGCCATCGCCGACCTCCTCGATGATGCCGACGCCCTCGTGGCCCGGTACGAACGGAAGGCCGGGCCTCACGGGCCAGTCGCCGCGCATGGCGTGGATGTCCGTGTGGCAGAGGCCGCACGCCTCGAGCCGGACGAGAACCTGACCCCGCCCTGGCCGTGGCACCGGCCGATCCATCACGGTGATCGGCTGGTCGAACGCGGTCACGACCGCTGCACGCATGTTGTCCTCCTCGAATGGACGGGTTCTACGTCACTTGAGATCGAGTCTTGTTCGGTCGACTCGCACCGATCGGGTCCTTGGTCCCTTCGCATCTCCAGGACGGGACGCCGCGCAGGACCTTCGCCGCGCAGGACCTTCGCCCCGTCGCCGATGCCGCAGTTCACGGAGGCTGATTCGCGTGGAATATGCCGAGGCGTCACCGATGAATCGCCCCCTCTCACCGGACGAACGCCGGCAACGCGGGGTTCGAATCACCCCGACCGAGGTGCGTAATCGCACCTTCGCGCGCCGTCACCTCGAACGCCGAGCGGATGCATGAGGGAAGAAGCGCCCTGGAATGCCGCTCACCATCCCTTCGAAGCCGCCGCCGCCCGCACCGCGGAGCGCTCGTACTCCCCTCGTCCGTTGGATCGTCGCCGTCGCAGTCGGAGAGGCGACCGGCTTCGCAGTCGCCGTCGTCGTGGCGATCGGCGCACTGCCGCTGCCAGATCCTTGGCGATATCTCACCATCGTGGCAGGAGGCGCTGTCGAGGGAGCGACGCTGGGTGCCGCTCAACTCATCGGCATGGGCGCACGTCGCCCTGACATTTCGAGGTGGCTCGGCGCCACGACACTCGGCGCGGCGGTCGCATGGTCGATCGGCATGCTTCCGAGCACGCTCCCGTTCTCCCTCACGTCCGCCCTCGGCGTTCTGCTGCTCAGCGCGGGAGCCGTCGCGCTGCTGGCGAGCATCCCCCTCGCGCAATGGCTGACGATCCGTCGGCGCGTGCACACGATCAGCTGGATCCCCGTGAACATGGGTGCTTGGGCGGTCGCCATCCTCTGGACCTTCACCCCGTCACCCTTCGTCGACGAATCGACCTCGATCGGCACGCTGATCGCGATCTACGCCGTTGCCGGGTTGCTGATGGCGCTCACCGTGGCCGCACTCACTGCGACCACCGCACGCAGGCTGTTCGATTGAACATCTGGGCGCGTTGCAGGACGGCGCATCCCGACCCAGCACGGCCCAGCCCCCCGTGGGCCGCCGGCTCTACCCGCCTCACGTCTCCGGTTCGGTGGCCGTGGCAGGACCGCGGAGCGCCCCGGTGGGCGCTTCCCGAGCAACCCGGAGCAGGTGCGGGATGAGGAGAATCAGCCAGACGATGGTGGGAAGGAGGGACACCATGGCAATCGTCAGCCCGACCACGCCGGCGTTCGCAGGCACCAGCATGGTCGCACCCGTGAGGATGCCGACGAGACCGGGCAGCCTGCCGAAGATGTGATGCCGGAGCATCGCGGCCGAGAAGAGGAGGGTGCTGATCGCTCCGAGGATGTAGCTGATGCCGAACGTGCCACCGTTATAGAGGGTGAGCAGGGTCGTGCCCGAGGCCCGTATTGCGGCTTCGTCGGTTACGGAGGTCGCTGCCGCATACTGGTCGCTCAGCATCAGCATCGAGAAGGTGGCTTCCCGGGAGACGACGAAGAGCACCACGCTGAAGAGCCCGATGACCAGTGCCAGCAGCCCCCACGCGGGAGAAGTCCGGCGGATCACCACGTACAACGTCAGGTAGAAGGGGATCATGACGAGATAGTCGAACGTCAGGAGGAGATCGAGGTCGAGGAGCCCGAGCAGCGGGTTGTCCTGGAACAACGCGAAGAAGGCTTCGACGGTACGCGGTGGTGGCGTGAGGATGAAAACCGCTGCCTGGAGGGGAATCATCACGACCACGATCACTGCTGCCGCGGCACCCAACCTGACCAGACCTCGCCATCCCGCGGCGACCGATTCGTTCGTCGTCGTTTCAATGGTCAACTCCACGCCTCCCTCTCGATCGAGGCATCGATGTACTGCGGAACCAGGATCGCGGGTCCCGAGAGATTCAGGAGCAGGTCATGGTTCGCCCGGCCGAGCGGCTGGAGCGACCGGCTCTCGATCGGCGTCGGTCTGCCACTGATCGTCACCACCGAGCGCCGTGAGGCCGCGGCGAGGGCTTCACCGGGAAGAGACTCGACGCGCCGTACCTCGACGCGTACCTGGGGCTCGACCTGTTCGGCTACGCCCGCGGCCTCAACGATCCGCTGATCGGGTCCTTCGTCGCGTGCTCGCCGCAACATCACCAGCGTCTCCCCCAGTCGTGCTGCCTCGGCTGCGGCGAAGCGCACGACGTCAGCCCAGCCTGGCGCTTCGCCGACGCCGACCACCACGCCGGTGCGGGCACGCGCGGACTCCACAGGGATCACCGCCATCGGCACCGGGGTGAGGCCGGCCAGTTGCAGGCTTCGTGAGCCGAATGCTCGGCCGTGGAAGTACCCGGTCTTGTGCGTGCCGATCACGACCATCGCGAACTCGCTCGATTCGTCGGACAACGTGAGCATCGGGTTCCCGCTCGCGAGCCCGACTCGCACCTGGGTGCTCGCGGCGACCTCTCGCGCGAACTCGAACTCGCGTTCTGCGATCGCTTCGGCGGACTCGCGCAACTCGTCCAAGGCGCGACTACCGATCGTGCCCCATTCGTCATCAACGACCATGAGCAACGCGACATCGACGCCGAGTGACTTCGCTCGTGCGAGCGCCCAAGTAATTGCAGCACGGCTGGCGACCGTGCCGTCGATGCCTACGAGCAACGGCCCCGCCCACGTCATCGCCCACCATCCATTCCGACTCTCGCACCAGCGTCGTCGATCGCTACTGGCTCGCCCGGGTCTTTGGTCCCACGCCGCCGACGGCGCCGCAGCTTTCGTGTGGCGTCCCGATGAGAGTGGTAGCCTGCCGCCATCCCTGCTCGGGAGGTGTCGTGGCGAATTCGCCGTCGTTGTCGTTCCCCGATGAGCCGCGGTCCGAACTCGACCGCACGCTGAGAGAGCTGGTCGACCGCGCTGCGGAGGTCATGCAGACGCAGGAGAGACTGCGATCGCTTCTCACCGCAACGCGGGCGGTGGTCGAGCCGATCGAGCTGCCGGTCGTGCTGAAACGAATCGTCGAGGCGGCGATGACACTCGCTGACGCCGAGTACGGCGCCCTCGGGGTGATCAGTCCACACGGAGGGCTGGAGGAGTTCATCTACGTCGGGGTGGAACCCGAGGTTGCCAAGCACATCGGGCACCTGCCCGAAGGACGCGGCATGCTCGGCGCCTTGATCGAGGATCCGCGACCCATCCGCCTCCGACACATCAGTGACGATTCACGATCGGTCGGCTTCCCGGACGGGCACCCTCCCATGGAGTCGTTCCTCGGGGTTCCCGTCAGAGTGCGTGACCAGGTGTTCGGCAATCTCTATCTGACCAACCGACGTTCAGGCGACTTCTCTGCCGAGGACGAGGAACTGGTGATCTCGCTGGCCGCGACCGCCGGATTCGCGATCGAGAATGCGCGGTTGTTCGCCGAAACGCGTGCTCGCGAACTCTGGGCGGCCGCCGCGGCTCAGATCGCCAGCGCATTGATCACGAGCCCAACCGCTGACGCAGGGCGAATCTTGGCCGATGAGCTCATCGAGCAGCTCGTGGCCGACCGCGTCTGCGTCGTCATCGCTGGCCCCGACCCGCTCACGCTCCAGGTGATCGAAGCGCGAGGTGTCGACGCCGATCGACTGGCCGGAACGGTGATCCCGTCGACGGAGTCGCACGCGGGATTCGTATCCGAGAGCGGGGAATCGCGTGAGTGTTCCGGCGAGGGCGCGGTCGGAGAGACATCCGAGGCCCTCGCGATCGTCGAAGGAGATGCGATCGGACCCACCCTGTTCGTGCCGATCCGCCGAGGTGGGTCGGTTTGGGGAGTGCTCGCATTCGCCAGATTGCCCGGCGCTCGTCGATATGATGCGGTCGAGCTCGACATCGCCGACGACTTCTCGAAGCGCATCGCTGTCGCGATGGAACTCGCACGAGCGCGCGAAGACGAGCAACGAGTCGCCCTGTTCGAAGACCGCTCGAGAATTGCACGCGACTTGCACGACCATGTCATCCAAGAACTCTTCGCGACGGGCCTGGAACTTCAGTCACTGGCCGCGCTCAGCGAGCGACCCGACACCACCCACCGCTTGGAAACGGCCGTCGCCACCTTGGATGAGAGCATCGCCCACATTCGCACCATCATCTTCTCGTTGACTCCCCGCGAGGACTCAAGCGCCTCGGCCCGACACCGGATCCTCCAACTCGCGGACGAGATGTCCAATGGCTTGCCTCAGCCCGTCGCCGTGAACTTCAGCGGGCCTGTCGATCTCGTCGTGACCGGAGGCCTATCCGAAGACCTCATCGCCGCGACGCGCGAGATGCTCACGAACACCGTCAAGCACGCGTCGGCGACCAGCGTACGCGTCGACGTATCCGTGCACGATGCAGCCGTGTACGCCGTGGTAGCCGACGACGGCGTGGGCATCCCGATCGACGGTCGGCGCAGCGGTATCGCCAATCTGCTCGACCGCGCTGAGCGGCGCGGCGGCACACTCCGGATCGACACGTCGGACCGGGGCACCACGCTCGAATGGCAGATCCCCGTGCTCATGCCGGACGGTACCCGATGATTCGCATCTTCCTCGTCGATGATCACGAAATCGTGCGGCGCGGCGTGGCAGAGCTGCTGCAGAGAGAACCCGACCTCGGTGTCGTCGGCGAGGCGGGAAGTGTCGCGCACGCGTTGGGGCGCATCGAATCGACGAGGCCGGACGTCGCAGTCCTCGACATGCGCTTGCCCGACGGCGACGGGATCGAACTCTGCCGGGAACTACGATCGCGGCATCCCAAGCTGCGGTGTCTGATCCTCACCGCCTACGACGACGAACAGGCGGCCACCGCGGCGGTGCTCGCGGGGGCGTCGGGGTATGTGCTGAAGAACATCAGAGGCTCGACACTCGTCGACGACATCCGTGCGGTGGCATCCGGGCGCAGGCTCAACAACGCATCTCTCACGCAGCGCGTCGCGACCAGGGCGTCCAACCCCGACCACGACGACCCCCGATTCGGATCCCTTGGACTGCGCGAACGCCAGGTGCTCTCTCTCATAGCCGATGGCCTGACGAATCGGCAGATCGGTGACCGACTCGGTCTCGCCGAGAAGACCGTGAAGAACTATGTGTCGGGACTGCTGAGCAAGCTCGGATTCGAGCGCCGCACCCAGGCGGCTGCATACCAGTCCGAGCGGCGCGCTCGGCAGCACGACGGCACTTCACCCTGAGCCGCGCGAGGGCTGCCGAGGGTATGGCCGGGCCGGCGTCACCAGACTGAAGACAGCGAGGCCGGCATCACCGGTCGCTACCCGCGGAGACGCGGGCAATCGGCGACGCGAGTGCCCGCTCGACCTCGGCGACGCGTGCCGCGGTACGCAGGAAGCTGTCAGGGTTCAGCGAGATCGAATCGATGCCCTCACGAACGAGGAACTCGGCGAAGTCAGGATAGTTGCTCGGCGCCTGACCGCAGATTCCCACCGGTATTCCGGCGGAATGGGCTGCGCGGATCGCCATCGAAACCATGCGCTCCACGGCTGGGTCTCGTTCGTCGAACAGGTCCGCGAGATCACCCGAGTCACGGTCCACGCCAAGCGTCAACTGCGTGAGGTCGTTCGAGCCGATCGAGAAGCCGTCGAATCGAGTCGCGAATTGCTCCGCCAGGATCACGTTCGATGGGATCTCGCACATCATGTAGACCTTGAGCCCGTCCGCGCCGCGCCTCAGGCCGTTCTCGCCCATGACGGCAAGAACCTGATCGGCTTCCGCCACGGTGCGGCAGAAAGGGATCATGACCACGACATTGCGGAACCCGAGCTCATTTCGCACACGAGCGATCGCTCGGCACTCGAGCTCGAACCCCTCGCGGTATCGCGTGTCGTAGTAGCGCGACGCCCCTCGGAACCCGATCATCGGGTTCTCCTCCGGGTGCTCGAAGTCCCGTCCACCGAGGAGGTGGGCGTACTCGTTCGACTTGAAGTCGCTCATTCGCACGATCACGGAGTTCGGATGGTAGGGCGCCGCGAGCATCGCGATCCCGCGAGCCAGCGTGTCGACGAAGAACTCGGTCGGGTCATCCCAGTCCTGGGTGAGCTCGGCGATCCGCCGGCGCTCATCCGCGTCCGTCACGCGGTCGGGGTGGATCAGAGCCATCGGATGCACGGCGATCGAGTTGCCGATGATGAACTCCATACGCGCGAGCCCGACACCCGCGGCCGGCAAGCGCCACCATTGGAGGGCGGCGGCAGGACTCGCGATGTTGACCATGAGCCGCGTGCGCGTGGCGGGGATCTCGCTCACGTCGACCTCGTTCCGCTCGAACGGCAGAAGACCGCGATACACGTGACCTTCCTCACCCTCGGCGCAACTCAATGTCACCGGTGTGCGGTCGACCAGCACGGCTGTTCCGTCGCCGGTGCCGACCACGGCCGGGATGCCGAGCTCGCGGCTCACGATCGCCGCATGACTTGTCGAACCGCCATGGTCGGTGACGATCCCAGCGGCACGGGACATGATCGGAACCCAGTCGGGATCGGTCATCTCGGTGACGAGAATCGCTCCGTCGCGGAAGCGATCGATCTCACTCGCATCGCGGATGATGCAGACCTCCCCGGCCGCGATCCCGTCACCGATCGCGGCGCCGCTCGCGAGCAGCGGGCCCTCGCCCGTGAGGCGGTTGACGACGAACACCGTGACGGACTTCGTGGCCTGCACTGTCTCCGGGCGGGCCTGCACGAGGAACAACTCGTGCGTCACGCCATCTTTCGCCCACTCCATGTCCATGGGCCGGCCGTAGTGCTCCTCGACGGCCGTCGCCCAACGCGCAAGCTGAACGATGTCGTCGTCGGAGAGGACGACGGCTCGACGCTCACGTTCCGTGGTGTCGATCGTCCGCGTCCGAGCGCTGGCACCTCGGCCGTACACCATCTTGCGCTGCTTGGCACCAACCGACTTCTCTATGATCGGCACGAGCTGCGGATCGTCGAGCAACGGCTTGAAGACCATGTACTTGTCGGGGTCCACGATGCCCTGCACGACGAGTTCGCCGAGTCCCCACGCCGCGCTGATCACCGCGACACGAGGGAATCCGCTCTCCGTGTCGATTGAGAACATCACTCCCGAGGCCCCACGGTCGCTTCGCACCATGCGCTGCACGCCGATCGAGAGGGCGATTTCGAGATCGTCGAAGCCCTTGAGCTGCCGATAGGCGATCGCTCGATCGGTGAAGAGCGACGCGTAACAGCGGCGACACGCGTCCATCAGGTCGCGTTCCCCGACGACGTTGAGGAACGTCTCCTGCTGCCCGGCGAAGCTCGCGTCAGGCAGGTCCTCGGCGGTTGCGCTACTGCGTATTGCGACGCTGAGTCGATCGCTGCCGGCACGTCGGGTGAGCTCCCGGTAGGCGGCGCCGACGGCCCCGGCGAAGCTCGAGGGAAACTCGCTCGACAGGAACGCCTCACGGATCGCCTCGCCGGCGAACGCCAGGGTCACCCCACCGCTGCGATACTCGCCGAGCGCATTGCTGATCCGGGCCTCGAGCCCATTGTGGGCGATGAAGGCTCGGTACGCGTCGGCCGTCGTCGCAAAACCGTCGGGCACACGGACGCCCACCGCCGAAAGGGACCGGATCATCTCGCCGAGCGAGGCGTTCTTTCCGCCCACTTGCGCGACATCGGCGATACCCACCTCGTCGAACCAGACCACGTCATCGGTGTTCATGCCGGTTACGGTAGTCAGCGCGCGGGACACCGCTCGGGACCTTCGACCCTGCTTCTCTCCTCGAATGCGACGTATGCTCGCGGCGAGCCACGGGTGGAGAGCCCTGACGGATGGGAATCAGACTGATGATGCGGGAGACGACGCAGCAGCCGGTGGACGATTTCATGTCGCAGGCCGACGCACTCATGAAGGCCCTGACGGATTTGCCCAGTTCAAATGAGGCGTCGCCGCTGCTCGAGGCGCTGGCGTCCACACAGCGTGCGCTCGCCGACATCTACGATCGACTTGCCGTGGCGCACGAACGGTCTGCGATGGCCGATCTGCGAGCAGAAGTCGCCGATGATCGCATTCCCGACAACCCTTCGTGGCTCGCCGCTGACGTCGCACTCCGCATAGCGGGGCAACTCGCGCGGCTCGCGGCGCAACAACTCGACGAGGCACATCGCGACAACGAGGTCGCAGTATGGTTCGACGACATCGAACAGAACGTGTAGGTGGCGTGACGTCCGCGGACTTCCTCTGTACAGGATCAGTGCCACCAGGTACCGCTCGTCGGCTCGGGTCCGAAGTCCCGAGTGGATGCCGCGGGCTCGCGGCATCCGTATGCAGAGCCACGCAAAAGCGTGCTTGTGGCCACGCCGCATTCAAGCCAAACTGAGGATCTCTTATCTTTGAGGCGGCCGAGCGGCGCATCCGACTCGCAGGACGCCTGGAATGGGCGTGGGGTGAGATCGATGGAAGAAGATCGTCGCACTGGCGCGGGCAGGCCGCTGAGCCGCCGCGCGTTCATCACGACCGCCGGGGCCGTCGGCGCGGGATTCGTACTCTATGCCGTCCTGCCGGGCGGCACCAGGGTCGCCGTGGCGCAGATCCCCGGCGGCACACTCGAGCCGGCCGACGTGCCGAAGTTCAAGACGCCGCTGCTCATCCCGCCGGTCATGCCGCGGGCCGGTACGATCGCCGCACAGGCCGGGAAGAAGATCGACTACTACGAGATCTCGGTGCGGCAGTTCGCGCAGCAGATCCTGCCCGCAAGCCTGCCGGCCACCACCGTGTGGGGATACGGTGCCGTGGCATCTGCGAAGAAGAACGGGTTGCTGCTGCACAACGCGCCGTCGCTCACGATCGAGTCGAAGTGGAACCAGCCGGTCCGGGTGAAGTGGATCAACGAGCTCGTCGACGGGGACGGGAACTTCCTGCCGCACCTGCTGCCGGTCGACCCGACGTTGCATTGGGCGAACCCGCCCGGCGGCACCGTAGGGCGCGACTCCCGACCGACGTTCGACACGACGCCGGGTGCCTACGACGGCCCTGTGCCGATCGTCACGCACCTGCACGGTGCGGCGGGCGTCGGCGACGAGAGCGACGGATACGCCGAGGCCTGGTACCTGCCCGCCGCTGACGACATCCCCGCCGGCTTCGCCACGGAGGGCACCTGGTACGAGTTCTTCGCCGGCAAAGCGAGCACTCGGAACGGCACGGACTGGGGGTCCGGCTACGCCGTCTTCCAGTACCCGAACGATCAGCGCGAGTCGACCCTCTGGTACCACGACCACACGCTGGGGATGACCCGGCTCAACGTGTACGCGGGCCCGGCGGGGTTCTTCCTCGTGCGCGGCGGTCCAGAGGGTGCGGATGCGGTGCTCGACAGCCGTTCGGGCACGACGGCCGTGCTCCCCGGCCCCGCCCCGAAGGAGAACGACAAGTTCCCGCCGAACAAGACGTATTACGAGATCCCCATCGCCGTGCAGGACCGCTCGTTCAACGCCGACGGCTCGCTCTTCTATCCCGACACCAGGGCGCTCTTCGACGGCATCGTCCGCGACTACTTCCCCGTGGGCGAGTTCTCGCCGATCTGGAACCCGGAGTTCTTCGGGAACATGATCATGGCCAACGGGAACACCTGGCCATTCCAGGTCGTCGAGCAACGCCGTTACCGGCTGCGGTTCCTGAACGGATGCCAGTCGAGGTTCCTGATCCTCGACTTCTCGGCGATCCCCGGCGCCGAAGTCTGGCAGATCGGCAACGAGGGCGGGTACCTCGCCGCGCCGGTGAACCTGACCACCGACCACGGCGGCCGGCTGCTCATGGGGCTCTCGGAACGCGCTGATCTCATCGTCGACTTCACCGGTGTCCCGATCGGGTCGTACGTTCTCGGCAACGTCGGCCCGGACGAGCCGTTCGGGGGTGGGGTCCCCGGCGTGGACTTCGAGCCCTCGGATGCCGCCTCGACGGGACAGATCATGCAGTTCCGGGTCGTCCCGGCTGTCGCGCCGGACCCGACCACCCCGCCGCGATCCCTCGTCCTCCCGGCGCGGACGCCGCTGGCGGCCGAGACGTCCACCCGGCCGCTCGCCCTCATCGAGAGGGCCGCGATCGGATTCGACGCAGATGGTCAGCCCGTCGAGGGCCCGACCGAGGCGGTGCTCGGCATCGTCGACGACGGCGTGCCGGTCCCACTCGACTGGGACGATGAGGTCACCGAAAACCCGCAGGTCGGCGACACCGAGGTGTGGGAGTTCGTGAACACCACCGGCGACGCGCATCCGATCCACATCCACGAGGCGGCTTTCGAGGTGGTCGGGCGCGAAGGACTCGTCCTCGACGAGGAGGGCGAGGTCGCCGTGCCGATCCAACCCAACGGCGTCACCACACCGCCGGAGCCCTGGGAGACCGGGGTGAAGGACTCGGTGATCTCCTACCCGGGCGAGGTCACGCGTGTGCGGCTCGAGTTCGTGCGTCCGGGCCAGTTCGTCTGGCACTGCCACATCGTCGAGCACGAGGACAACGAGATGATGCGGCCCTACCGCATCGGGCCCGAACAGTCCGGGCAGCCGGGGGTCCAGGGCTGAGTCCGGCCGCATGAGCATCGCGACCCCGTCGCGCCCCGCTCACGCCTCGCGTCTGATCGGGCGCGGGACCCAGTCTCCGCAGCCGCTCCGGTAGGCGGCATCCATCTCTTGTCCATGCTTCGATCAGACAGTACGGTTGCAGGCGCGCGGGACCAATGACCCGTCGAGCGAGCCGGCAGGAGCCGAGACTGTTGCCGTGTTCCGTGATCGAATCGCCGGCGGCATCCAACTGCTGAGCCACCTGCACGAATACCGCAACGAAGACGCCGTGGTCCTCGGTCTCCCGCGTGGGGGTGTGCCGGTGGCCGCCGTCATCGCGGAGGGCCTTGACGCTCCGCTCGATGTGATCGTGGTCCGAAAGCTCGGGCTGCCGTTCCAGCCCGAGGTTGCCATGGGCGCCGTCGCCGAAGGTGACACCGAGGTGCTGCATTCCCAACTGATCACCCAGGCCGGCGTATCCTCGGCCCAGCTCACGGAAATCGAGCGTCGCGAGCGCAACACGCTCGACCGGCGTGTGGATCTCCTACGTCGCGGCAGTGCGCCGGAGTCCCTCGAGGGTCGCACCGCGATCGTCGTGGACGACGGACTCGCGACCGGGGCCACCGCCGAGGCTGCGTGTCGAGCGGCTCGCTCCCGCCGCGCCCGACGAGTCGTCGTCGCTGCCCCGGTGGGACCGAGGGATGCCGCACGCCGTGTGCCATCGGCCGATGAGGTCATCTGTGCGGAGGTGCCGGATCGATTTCACGCGGTGGGGCAGGCGTACGCCGAGTTCGAACCGACGAGCGACGAGGAGGTCGTTCTCCTGTTGGACGACGCCCGACGCCGAAAACGGGGCGAGTCCTGGCGACCGATGGCGACGATCACGTCGACAGAGGTGACGGTGACCACCGACGACGTGAGCCCACGGGCAACCCTCGGCTGGCCGTCCGATCCGACCGGCTTCGTGGTGTTCGCTCACGGAAGCGGAAGCAGTCGACGAAGTCCGCGCAACCGTGTGGTCGCCGACGCACTCAACCGGGCCGGGTTGGGGACGCTCCTCCTCGACCTGCTCTCGCCCGCTGAGGAGTCCGATCGCTCCAACGTCTTCGACATCCCACTGCTCGGCACACGACTCGTGGCTGCGGTGGAATGGCTCCGTGGGGAGTCGGTCGCTGCTGGGCTGCCGATCGGATACTTCGGGGCGAGCACCGGTGCCGGCGCCGCCCTCTGGGCGGCTGCGGATCCTCGGAGCGGAATCGTTGCGGTGGTCTCGCGGGGTGGGCGACCCGACCTGGCCGGCGACCGCCTCCGGCGAGTTGCGGCGCCGGTGATGCTCATCGTCGGCGGTGCTGACTCCACTGTCCTCGAACTCAACCGTCATGCTCAGGCTCAGCTGGGCGGACCGAGCCGGCTCATCGTCATCCCGGGAGCAACGCACCTGTTCGAGGAGTCAGGCGCCCTCGCAGAAGTGGCCATCGTCGCCCGGAGATGGTTTCTCGACCACTTCGTTCCTGCCGACGCCGACCCGCCAATCGGAGGCGCGCCGTGAATGGCGGCAATACCTGCGCAGCGACGTCCGCTGCGAACCAGAAGCGGGTCAGACCTTCGGCGCGACGATCAGCATGGGCGCCGGCGGCTCCACCAGCAGGTCGTGGCTGACCGATCCGAGGAGGAACCGTGCGAAACCTCCGGATCCGTGGCTCGCGACGACGAGCAGTGCCGCCGTCGTGGCGATCCTCCGGAGTACATCGACGGGGGCGCCGGTCTCGAGGCGGCCGGTCGGCTTCGCTCCCAGCTCCCATGCGTACCCGACAGCCTCGTCGAGGAGCTCCCGGTGGATCTCCTCGAGCGTGTCGACGTCGGACCCGTACTCCCTCAGCGCGGTGTCCCATTCAGCGGGTACCTGCCACACGTGGACGATCTCCAATGGTGCGCCGAGGCGGTCTGCCTCAGCCGCAGCGATCTCGACGGCGGCCATCGACGCATGCGAGCCGTCGACCCCGGCGACCACGGCGTCCCGCCGTTCGGTCGCCGGGATCTCCGGGATGACCGCCACGAGTCCCCCTCCGCGGCGGCCGGCCAAGCGTGATCCGAGGGTCCATCTGGTCGTTCGGCGGTGGTTCGGACCGCCGACGACGATGAGCGCATCGGGGGCGAGACGTTCCCCGAGCACGTCGATCGCCGAACCGTGCACGACCTCCGTCTCCACACGGAGGTCCGGACGCGTCGCGCGAAGGTGATCGGCGACGTCCATCAGCTTGATCCGCTCCGCCGATCGTTCACCCGTAGCCTGCAGGTACTCGCTGCCGGTCGGCTTCCCCCCGATCGCATGAACGAGCGTGAGCGGGACCTCCTTGCACTGGTCTGCGGCCCACTCCGCTGCCGCCTGTGATTCGGGCGTCCCGTCCCAACCCGCAATGACCTTGGTGAACATGCATTCAGGATCCCGCCCGCGCCGACCGTGCGATGGGTCCAAGGTCACATGGAGTCCATCACCTCCGTGCGGGCTGCTCACGAACGGAGCGGCACGGTTCATCATCGTGCCGCACCCGACCGCCGGCTGAGGGCGACCGCGGCGGCGGCCGCAGTGAGTGTCCATGCAACGAGCACGATCAGGTCGATCCATGGAACCGACGGGTCCTGCGGGAGCCAGCTCGTCGCGAGCCCATGCTGCAGATGTGCCAGCGGGAACACAGCCCCGATCGTCCGCATCCACTCCGGCGGATCGGCGAGGAAGACCTCGGAGAAGAATGCCAGGACGAAGAGCGAGAGCAGGGCGACGGCGCCGACCGCCCGTGTACTCCGGACTGCCGATACCAGCAGGTGTCCGCACGCGACGAGCGAGCCGGCGCCGATCACCACCACGACCGCGCTGACCATCAGACCCGCCACCGTCGGCCCGACACCCGTGGTCAGCGCGGCCGTCGAGACGAGCACCGCGGCGACCACCAGCGCGAGCACGCAAGATGCGGCGCCTCGACCGACGGCCAACTCCCCCAGACCACTCGGTGTAGCGGCGACGCGCTTGAGCACCCCCCGCTCGCGCGATCGTGCAACGCCCTCCGCGGTGTTCATGTACGCAACGACGGCGATGCCCCACGTCGCCATGCTCGCCGTCGTGAACGTGGCGACCGGAATGCCGTCGGCTCGTTCCGCCGCACCGATCGCCGTCAGGAGCAGGAACAGCCCGACCGGCACGGCAATGGAGAAGAAGAGGTCACCAGGTCGCCGGAGGATCACGCTCAGCGCCACTGTCGCGTGGGCGAACGAGCGATTCACGGTGCGAGAACGGGCTTCCGGTGCATCGTCGGCCCGCAGGCTCGCGGTGCCTCGGGGCCGCGTCGACGGCTCGTCGATTCGGGCACGAGACGCGGCAGAGGGTGGGACCCTCCCGTTCGAGAGCCTGGAACTTGCCTCGGTCAGCGGCCGTGTACTCGGCACCCACCGGAAGGTCACCGATGCGGTGATTGCGCCGGCGACCCCCCAAGCGGCGATCACCGCGAGTTGCGGGAGCGCCCACTGGGCACCCGAGCGAGTCAGGTCGAACTGAGCCTGCAGGGCCGTGACGAATGGCTCCAACGGAAAGAACCGCGCGACGGCGTCGACCCATTCGGGCAGGCCGTCGCCGATCACGAAGACACCCGAGGTGAATGAGAGCGCGACAGCGGCGCCGATCGCGATCACCTCGGCCAGCCGCGCGCTCCGCGTCAGCGACGCCGTCGCCATCCCGAGTGCGCAGAAGGCGAGCAGCGCCACTGCGACCGTCACGACGAAGGGGACGACGGATGCCACGGGGATCCGTACCCCGTAGACGGTCACCGCCAGGAGCGTCGTGGTGGCCACCGACACGGTGCCGAGCACCGCGGCGGCACCGACTTGTCCCCCGACGAATGCCCAACCCGGCATCGGCGTCGACCTGAGCCGCTTCAGCACGAGGCGCTCCTTGGCCTCCCCCACCGCCACCGCGATCGAGGGCATCGTCGCGAAGAAGGCGCCCATCGCGATGGCCGACGGGGCCGCGTACTGCATCACGCGGACCCCGGTCGTGGGATCGACGACGGCGTTGCCGGCGACGAAGCCGATGAGCACGAGCCACGCGATCGGCATGCCGAATGAGAAGATGACGGCGATCACGGAACTCCGCAGCCCACGAATCCCGTGCGCGATCTGGATGGCCAGGTCCGAGAGCGGCGAGTACGGGTCGGCAACAGCCCGTCGGCGCCTCGCACCGGCGTGCATGCTCACGATGACGGCCCTGCGTCGGCCAGCTCAGCCCGCTCTCCGACCAATTCGAGGTAGGCGTCCTCGAGTGTCGGCCGGCTGACATCGAGCGCGGGCAGCTCGAATCCGGCGTCGATCGCCCACCCGGTGAGCTCATGCACGATGGTCGAAGGATGCCGCGTAGCCAACCGCCAACCCGCTCCGTCCGGGTCGAGTTCGACGCCCAGATCGGGCAGGTCCTCGACGGCCAGCCCGGGAGGAAGCCGGAACGAGACCGTCGCGCCCTCCCGCCCCGCCGCCAGTTCCGACGGCGTGCCCAGTGCCACCAGCCGCCCGGCCACGAGGACCCCCACCCGATCGGCGAGCCGCTCGGCCTCATCGAGGTAGTGGGTTGTGAGGAGGACGGTTGTCCCACGCGCCTTCAAGCGCTCGATCAGCGACCATGCCTGGCGTCGAGCGGCCGGGTCGAATCCAACGGTCGGCTCGTCCAGGAACAGCACGTCGGGGTTGCCGACCAGCCCGAGCGCGAGGTCCAGCCGTCGGCGTTGACCGCCGGAGAGGGTCCGCACCTTCGCAGACCGCCGGCGCGAGAGGCCGACCATGTCAAGGACCTCGTCCACGTCGAGCGGGCGGGCGAACAGCGCGTGGAAGTACCGCACCGACTCCCGGACGGTCGATTCGTCATCGAATCCGGCTTCCTGCAGCACCACGCCGATCCGCTCCCGAAACGCGCGTTCGCGCCGCTGGGGGTCGTGGCCGAGCACGAGGACGGTGCCGCTGTCGGGTCGGCGATGTCCCTCGAGGATCTCGACCGTGGTGGTCTTCCCGGCGCCGTTCGGGCCGAGCAGGGCGAACACCTCCCCAGACGGGATCCGCAGCGAGAGTCCGTCGACCACCGTGATGCCGTCATAGGCCTTCGACAGCTCGTGTACCTCGATCGCGGGCACAGGACCCCCCTTTCCACGCGATGGACGATACGCAGAAGCGACGCGTGCCGGCGGGACCTTCGTCCCCGCCGGCAC